>CAYTKX010000013.1:0-14015 GCA_964438495.1 uncultured Staphylococcaceae bacterium | reverse complement strand
CATCAAACATTGAAAACTTAAAGGAATTAGGAGCCCTTGAAGGACTCCCTGAAAGTAACCAAATTAGTCTCTTTGAGTTTGGAGACTGGTAAAATTATCTTTTCCTGGCTTTAAGCGCAGTTTTATAATCAATATATAATTCTTTATAACCGTCTATATTTAAAAATTCAGCAATAACTAAATAGCGATATGCTTCTAGTAAGTTTTTGTTTCCTAGTTCTTTTGCGTTTAAGTATGCTTTCACTAAAGGAATAAGGGCATCATAATATTTAAGTTTTAAGGCATCTTGTAAGATAGCAATTTTAAGATTATTAGAAGAACTAGAACTTGCGACCTTAATATATAAATCACTATGAGTCTTTTCATCTTTATATAAATTTTGGTTTATAACGAGTTCAATTTGTTCAACAATATTTATATAACTTTTTTCTTCTTTAATACTTTCAAAAAGTAAGTAACGAGAAGCTTTAGTAACACCACGATTGCTTAGTTCTTTTAATAATGGAAATGTATTTTTATCAGTGGCTCTAATATTGTTTTTTATTACCCATAACTTACTTAATAAGTCATCTTGTTTTAATAGCCGGACTAAGCGCTTATTAAAGTCATCGCTGCCCTTTTTATATTTTGTAAAAAGTAAAAGAAAGTCATGCAGTGGATAAGCGAGATGAACTTTTAATAGTGCTTCCAACTCATTAATATGCGCTTTTTGCATGTTTTTATTTTCAAAAATGCGGTATAAAGCATATATAAAAGGATGATCTTTTTTTGCCTTGCGCTCTAAAAGGGTTTGCTCGTCTCTTGATAAAGACTCATTATTAAGTGAGAAGTAAACCATCTTTAAGTAATGAAAAAAGGTTTCATTGTAGCGAGCTAAAAATAGACTTTCACCGTCATACTTATTTAAGGCACTTAAAAAATCATCAATAACGACGATTGCTTGCAATTTACGATTATCCTTTAATCTTTTCACTCTTCAATTTTACCATTAATTCATTGTCTTGCCACCATAAGTATTTAAAAGCGTGGCAATATTCTCTTTTCGACATTATTTAACTTTTAAAAGTAATGATTATGTTTTAAATATATTTAAAAAGGCGTATAATACTAATGCAGTCGGGATGTAGCACAGCTTGGTAGTGCGTCTGGTTCGGGACCAGAAGGTCGCAGGTTCGAATCCTGTCATTCCGACCATTTTTATTTGGATTGCTTTTAAATACTTCTTATGTAAAAATTTATTTAGTTTATGAAGAAGTCGTTAGTTTATCAAATCACTTTCCTTATCTTGCTCATTAATTGTCTTTTTGGCTGTAGTCAAAAAGGTGGGAATACCGTACATTTTATTAGTTTTTTAGACCATGAAAATATTGTTCAAGATCGCGCTTTTCATTATGGTATTACTTACTTTTTAGAGTCTTTTCAAAGTGATGACTATACACTTCACTATCGAAATGAAAATCCACATAAGTTTAATGACACCTATTTAAAGCACGGAAATTATAGCGCAGTCACCGGTCATCCAAGTGGTTACCTTCATAAACCAAGAGATTATTATAATACCCCGCTTATTACTAGTTTTAGTAAACTCAAAATCGATAATTTTAGTTATCCAAACCACTATAATATGCTGCCTTCGTTTAAAGAAGAAGGTAAAGGAATTGCGGAAACATTACCTTCTAATTATGAAAACATCTTAGTGTTTCGCTCAGAAGACGCTTATTTTGCGGATGTTTATTATAGTTTTAAGGATAATATGACTGACATTAATTACCAAACGATTGTAATAAGTGATGACACTGAAGATTTCATTGAACTTTATCCTTTATTTAATGTGACATTTTATGATGCTTGTCTATTTTTAGTAAGCCCGCATCATTATGAGTCTCTAATATACGCTTTTTCCTACCACGAAAATAAAGTACCAGTTATTTCTCCTTTATATAATAAAAACCATGGTAGAATTCCGGTAAATTATAAAGAAGACTTATTTCAGCTTTATTATCCAAGTTATAAACTTGAAGGCTTACTAAAACCACCTAATTTATCGGAAAACATTACAAAAAAGGTGTGGTTTACTAATTTAGAAAAGGAAGAACAAGATTTTATTGTTGATAATTGGTATCAATTTGAGGAAGGTGTTAATTCAATGATATTTCTTCATAACGCTATTACGAAAGATGAGAACGTAGTGACGAAGAAATGGGAAATAACCAATAATTTAAAATTGCTTTATCAAAATATTTATTATAATGCTTCTTTATGTGCCGACTAACATGTTGCTTGGCAAAATAATACTTTTAAAATAGAATAGATTTAAGGAGATTAATATGGAATTTAATTTAGAGAAAAAATTTGTCAATCTTTCAAATGGGGAAAAATACGCCTATATTGAAAAAGGTGAAGGTGAAAAAACATTACTTTTAATTCACGGTAATATGAGTAGCGGAATTCATTATATGCCGCTTATTAGTAGACTTCCTGAAGACATTCGGGTTATCGCCCTAGACTTAAGAGGGTTTGGTGATTCCACTTATAAAAAAGGTTTTAATCATCTTGATGAACTCGCAAATGACGTTGCCTTATTTATTAAAGCTCTTAAACTTAAAACCCCACTTGCCGTTGCCGGATGGTCAGCAGGGGGCGGTGTTGCTTTAAGCTTAGCGAGTAAACATAACACTTTAGTCGAAAAGGTCATCTTAATAAATAGTATGTCTTATCGCGGATTACCAATATATGAAAAAAATGAATTAGGGCAACCAGATATTACAAAACCTTATAAAACTAAAGAAGAAATGGCGCTTGACGCTGTTCAAGTTGTGCCGATGCTTAATGCCTTAAAAAATAATGATGTTGCCTTTATGAAGTATATTTGGGATTTAACTATTTATAATGTTGGCAAACCAAGTGAAGAGGAAAATGAAGTTTATATGAAAGAAACATTTAAACAACGCTGTTTAGTGGATCTCGACTGGTCATTAACCCAATTTAATATTGGGGTTGGTCTAAGTTACTCTTTAGTGGAAGGTGACCGTTCGATTACAAACATGAGCGCAAAGCTTTTATCAATCTATGGTGTTGATGACGTTATCGTCCCAGAATTTATGGCGCGAGAAACCGTTGGCGCATTAGGTAAAAAAGCCCGGCTTATCACATATAAAAAATGTGGACATAGCCCACTTGTAGATAAACCTGATCAATTAACTAAAGATATATTAGACTTCCTTGCGGAATAAACCACGTTCTAAAGTATCAAATAAATCGTCGACGAGATTATCAATAGTCTCGTCGCTTTTTAAATTCGGCTCTAACATTGTTACTTGTAGCCCGACAAAGTTTGAAATACCCATTAAGGCATAACTTAAAGTTTGGAAATTAGTCTCAGGAATTTCTCCTTTTTTAAAGGCTTCATTTAAACCTCTTTGATAACGGGCGGCAAAGTCGGTGTAATAATTAATGAATAATGTTTTATCAACTTGTAATGCTTGCCATATAACAGTATATATATGGGGGTAATCGCGAATATACTTAATAAAAGCTTTTATACCAGCGCGTTCGGCTTCTCTTCTTGTTTTAGCTTCTTGAATTGCTTTTGTCGTATGCGAACGAATAATTTGGCCAAGTTGAAGTAAGACATAACGATATAAACTGTACTTATCAGTAAAATAAATATAAAAAGTGCCGACACTGACTCCCGCTTCACTAGCGATCTCAGCAATAGTAGTTTGATGATACCCGCGCGTATGAAATAAGGAAATAGCGGAATGCACTAAAGCATCAAAAGTTTTCTGTCCGCGCTTTGTAAGTGGCTTATTAATCCCTGTCATAACAAAAATATTATAGCAAAATAACAAAAATATTTCCAAACATGAAGAAGTATTCATATTGTGCTTGACACGATATTTTGTTATATGTAAGAATAGAAGTACAACAAAAAATCTCACAAAGAATTTAATTTGAGAAAACAATAGGAGGAATAATAATGAGAAGAGTCTTTATTATCGCAGCAAAACGTACTGCCGTTGGGTCTTTTTTAGGTTCACTTAAAAATGTCCACCCTGCTGATTTAGGCGCCGTTTTAGTTAAGGATGTGCTCGAAACCACGAAGCTAAGCGGTAAAGAAATCGATGAAGTCATCATCGGTAATATTTTAAGCGCTGGCTTAGGTCAAGGTATTGGCCGCCAAATTGCTGTTAAGGGAGGAATTGATCAAAGTATTCCGGCCTATAGTTTAAATATGCTCTGCGGAAGCGGAATGAAAGCTGTCTTAAATGCTTATACAAGTATTGGTGCGGGCGTGAATGAATTAGTACTTGCCGGTGGTGTTGAAAGTATGAGTCGCGCCCCTTATCTTTTAAGTGAAGGCGTGCGTAGTGGGCAAAAGATGGGAGAAATCGTTTCCCGTGACCATATGCTCGTTGATGCTTTAACTGATGCTTTCCATAATGTACATATGGGTATCACTGCCGAAAATATCGTTGAAAAGCATGGCTTAACCCGTGAAGAACAAGATAAGTTCGCGCTTGATTCACAACATAAAGCGATTGCCGCTGTTGATAGCGATCGTTTTAAAGAAGAAATTGTCCCCTTAACGGTTAGAGTTGGCCGCGAAGAAGTTTTATTTGCCAAAGACGAATATCCAAATCGGACAACAAACTTAGAAAAACTTGCTAAATTACGTCCCGCCTTTAAAAAAGATGGTTCGGTAACCGCTGGTAATAGTAGTGGTATTAATGATGGGGCAAGTGTTATTTTACTTGCAAGTGAAGAAGCGCTTAAAAAATATAATTTAACCCCGTTAGCCGAAGTCGTTAGTGTTGGTCAAGCTGGTGTTGATCCATTATTAATGGGCCTTGGACCAGTTCCCGCTATCAAAAAGGCATTAATAAATGGAAACCTAAAGTTACAAGATATGGATCTCATAGAATTAAACGAAGCTTTTGCCGCCCAAAGTTTAGGCGTTTTAAAAGAATTAAGTGCTGAACACGGTGAGAGTGTTGAAAGCATTATGGAACGCACAAACGTTAATGGTGGCGCTATTGCCTTAGGTCACGCCGTCGGTAATAGTGGTTCACGCATTATCGTTACTCTCGTCCATGAAATGGCAAAACGTAAAGCAAAACTCGGACTTGCGAGCCTTTGTATTGGTGGCGGTATGGGTACAGCGATCGTTATTAAAAGTGTTAAATAATTTAAAAGGAGAATAAAGAGATTATGGGAAGATTAAATGGAAAAGTCGCACTTATTACTGGTGCGGCTAAAGGACTTGGCCAAGTAATGGCCGAAGCATTCGCAAAAGAAGGAGCGGTTGTCTACGCTGCAGATATGGCACCACTTTCTTATGAAGCGAAAAACGTAACCGGTGTACACCTTAACGTTACGGATGTCGAAGCGGTGAAAAAAGTTGTCGCTGACATTAAAGAAAAACACGGCAAAATTGACGTATTAGTGAATAATGCGGGTATTACCGCTGATAAACTAACCGTCAGAATGGATGATGCCATGTGGGACCGCGTTATTGCTGTCAACTTAAAAGGTGTCTTTAATTTAACCCGCGAAATTGGTCCACTTATGGAACAAACTGGCGGTGGTTCAATTATTAATATTTCATCAGTCGTTGGTATTTTTGGTAATATCGGACAAGCTAATTACGCCGCAAGTAAAGCCGGTGTTATTGGCATGACGAAAACATGGGCCAAAGAATTTGCAAGAAAAGGTGTTCCCGTTCGCGTTAACGCCATTGCCCCTGGCTACATGATGACTGACATTTTAAAAACAGTTCCGCAAGACTTATTAGATAGTTTTGCCAAACTTACAATGCTTGGCCGTTTAGGTCAACCAGAAGAATTAGCAGGACCGGCGCTTTTCCTTGCAAGTGACGAGTCAAGTTACGTCACCGGTCACGTCTTAGAAGTTACCGGAGGCATGCGTTTATAATGGCTAAGAAAGATGTTGTTGGGATAGTCGGTACTGGCGTTTATTTTCCCAAAAAAGTGATGACCGCCAAAGAGATTGCCGATGCGACAAACGGAGTATGGACCGAAGAAAACGTAATTTTAAAACTAGGAATTAAACAAAAACCAATTCCCGAAGACGGCTTAAAAGATGGCACCCAGGAAATGGGTGCTCTTGCCGCCTTAGATTTACTTAAAAATACCGGTTTTGATCCAAAAGAAATCGACGTCATTTTAAGTGTCGGTGAAGAATGGAAAGAATATCCATTAACGACAAGTGCCCTATATGTTCAAGATCGCATTGGTGCTACTAATGCGTGGGGCATCGACGTCGCTAATCGTTGCTGTACAACCGTTACGGCAATGAAAATGGCTAAAGACATGCTTTTAGCGGATGAAGACATTAATACAATCTTAATCGTCGGTGGTTACCGTAATGGTGACTTTGTCGATTATAGTGACCGTCATATGAGTATGATGTATAACCTTGGGGCTGGTGGTGGAGCGATTCTATTAAAGAAAAACCATCACTCTAACTTACTTCTTGGTTCGCATATTATTAGTGACGGTAGTTTAGCGCGTAGTGCCGGAGTTGAAATCGGTGGTACAGCTAACCCCTTTACGAAAGATAATTTAGAAGAAGGATTAAAATCATTACGCTTAATGGATCCTGTACGGATGAAAGACCGCTTAAATGCTGTCTCAATGGATAATTGGTATAAGTGTATTGATGAATCACTTCGTAAATCAAACTTAACGCGGAAAGACATTGGCTTTTTAGCTATTTTACACATGAAACGTAGTGGTCATTACGCGATGCTTAAAGAGTTAGGTTTAAAAGAAGAACAAAGTATTTACTTAGAAGATTATGGTCATATTGGCCAAATCGACCAAATATTAGCCTTACATTTAGCCTTACAAACCGGGCAAGTAAAAGACGGAACCGTCATTTCGATGATTGCCGCGGGTATTGGTTACGTGTGGGCGGCTAATATCATTAAGTGGGGCAAGGCGTAGTATGGACATTATACTCACCTTCTTTGACCTACTTGCCGGATCATTTTTATCACTGAGTGTGATTGCCCTTTCAAGTTTTGCAATCATTTTAATTTTTAAAACTTCGATTACAACAAACTTTGCCCAAGGGATGGTGAGTGCTTTTGGGGCATTCTTTACCGCATATTTAATAACGATGCATGGTTGGAATATGTGGCTAGCGATCGTTGTTGGCATCTTGTCTGGCTTTTTACTCGGAATCTTTATTGATTTTGGCATTATAAGGCGGGCAAAGATTGTTACACCCGTCGGTAAGCAAATGATAACCATGGGTATTGTTTTAGTGCTTTTAGGCCTTATTCCCATCTTATTTATTAAGATGCAGGAAGTAGCAATTCCCCGCATAAGCGAAGCATCAATTCGGCTTTTTGACGGTAAAATAATTCTTTTATGGCATGATCTTATTGCCCTAATTAGTGCGACACTTATATTAAGTGTTCTCTTTATATTACTTAAGTATAGTCGATGGGGTCTAGCAGTTCGAGCAACGGCGTCGAATGAACGAGTGGCGTCAATGATGGGTATTAATACCCGCGTCATTACGGCTATGAGTTGGTCGATTGCCGGCGGGATGGGGGCTTTAGCCGCTATTTTCCTTGCTGCGTCAAAACCTTTATTAACCTCCACTGACGTTGGACTTATGACCCCGATTCAAATTCAAGGCTTTTTAGCAGCGGTCTTTGGTGGTTTCCAAACTTTCCATGGCCCGGTTATTGGCTCAATTATTATTGTTCTTAGCAGAGTATTTTTAAACTATGTGAGCTCTGAATGGTCACCGTTTATCGTGTATGGTTTAGTGCTGATTGTTATTTTAATTAAACCACTTGGCCTATTTGGTAAGAAAGTGATTAAGAAGGTGTAACAATGCAAAAAGTAACTACTTTCTATCAAAAATACGTTAAAAAAGTATTAACGAACGCTTACTTCCATTTTGTGCTTGTCGGCGTCGTCATCTTATTTTTGAACTTACTTAAAAATAACGGGGTTATTAAAAGTTCGATTATTGATGAAGTCGCTAACTTTTTAATCTTTGGCATTGCCGCGCTTGGCTTTTTAATATTATTAGGCTACGGCGGACTTGCCTCTTTAGGAACAGCGGTCTTTATCGCAACTGGTGCCTTTTTTACAAGGTGGCTCATGAATATGGGTATCCCGCCCATTACAACCTTACTTATTGTGATCTTACTTGGCGTATTAATTGGGATTGCAATTGGCTTTTTAAGTCTTCGAATCTCAGGTATGTATTTAGCGATTATCACGCTCGTTATTGGTGAGATCTTAATTGAACTATTTAAAACCGTACCGCTTACGCCTTTTACCGGTGGTACCGGAAGCGCACGGATGCCGCTTCATGATTTATTTTTTAGCATTCCGTTACGGACAAATGTCGTAATTTATATAATTGCGATTATCTTCGTCTTAATTTTAATGTTTACGTATCACTTTAAAAAAGGGCCAGCTGGACGAGCGATGCTTTCAATGAAAAATAGTGAAAGCGCAGCCCAGACGATGGGCGTTAACTTACTTAAGTATCGTATCTTAGCGTTTGTTATTTCCACCGCTTTTGCAATGATTTCCGGTTATCTATATATGTTATATAACCGCATGGCAACGATTAATAGCTTTGGCCTTAATAAGTCGCTCGAAATTTTAGCCGCTGTTGTTGTAGGAGGCACAGGCTCTTTATGGGGCTTACTAATTGGGGTTTTCCTCATTTTCTCGACGAACGGCTTAATCTTACAAAACATTGACTTTTTCCGCCTTAACCCAACCTTTATGCTTTTTATTAACGGCATCTTAATGATTGTGGTCGTCTTATTCTATCCTGGTGGGATGAGTCAACTTATAAAGAAAGGGCAATTTAAATACGCGCTCTTTAAGGCAAACTTAAAAGAGAAGCGCAAAATTAAAGTTGCAAAAGATAGTACAATAAAGGAGGATAGCAAACATGAGTAAATTTAATTTAGCGTCCCTCTTTAAAAAAGAAAAGGTCGTAGTCGAAGTCCCTCTTTTAAGTGACGACACGATTTTAAGACTTGATCAAGTGACGATGCGCTTTGGCGGTCTTTACGCTGTTAATGAAGTTAGCTTTGATGTAAAACGCGGCGAAATCTTTGGTCTTATTGGTCCAAATGGAGCGGGTAAAACGACAATCTTTAATTGTATTACCCAGTTTTATCAACCAACAAGCGGCAATGTATTTTATAAGCAAGCTGAAAAAGACACTGTCCACTTAAATAAAGTCAAGGTTTCTAATATTATTAATCACGGCATTATCAGAACATTTCAAAACGTGGAACTCATTTGGGAATTAAGTGTGCTTGAAAACTTAATGGTTACGCACACTCATCAATATAAAAATATTATTTTAGGAACCTTATTACGCTTACCGCATACAAGGAAGCAAGACGCTTTAATTAAAGAAAAAGCTTTAAATATTTTAGCGTTTCTTGGCTTATATCATTATAAAGATATATCCCCGTACGGTCTACCTTACGGCATCCTTAAAAAGATTGAACTTGCCCGTACTTTAATGGTTGATCCAGAACTTATTATTTTAGATGAACCCGCGGCCGGGTTAAACGATAGCGAAACGGTTGAACTAGCGGCGACTATTAAAATGATTCGCGATATGTATCAAACGACGATCATCTTAGTCGAACACGATATGAAACTAGTGATGAGCATTAGTGACCGCGTTTCCGTTATTAACTTTGGCAAACTAATCGCCCTTGGCACCCCCCAAGAAGTCCAAGCAAGCCCGGCGGTTAAAGAAGCCTATTTAGGAAGTGATTAACATGGAAAAAGAAGTAATTTTAAAACTTAGTGATGTCCGCTTAAAATACGGACCAATTGAAGCCATCAAAGGGGTAACGATGGAAATCAAAAAAGGTGAAATCTGCGCGATATTAGGCGCAAATGGGGCCGGGAAATCAACAATTATTAAAGCGGTTGGTGGCCTTATTAAACCAACAGCCGGCGATATTACTTTTTACGGGCAAAGTACACGTAAACTTACCCCCAACAAAATCGCGAATCTCGGCATTGTTACTTCCCCCGAAGGTCGGCTTATTATGGGAGATTTAACAGTCGAAGAAAACTTAATGGTTGGCTCATATGCCTTAAAAGGGCGGGTTAGCAATATAAAGGCTGAAATTAGCAAAAACTTAGAAGATGTCTATGCTTACTTCCCAATCTTAAATGAAAGGAAAAAGCAAAGAGCGTCAACTTTAAGTGGCGGCGAGCAACAAATGCTTGCGATTGGTCGCGCGCTCATGGGAAGTCCTGAAGTATTATTACTTGATGAACCAAGTCTCGGGCTCGCTCCGCTTATTATTAAAGATATATTTAATATCATTACGGCGATTGCTAAAGCGGGCACAACCGTCTTAATTGTTGAACAAAACGCCTTACAAACGCTAAAAATCGCCGACTATACTTATTTATTAGAACTTGGTAAAATAAAAATTGAAGGATTACCAGAAGACTTACTACAAAATGATGAACTCATATCCGCTTATTTAGGCGGTTAAATAAAAAAAGGAGGAAAAATATGAGGAAAGTACGCTTTATCGCTACTGGTTTACTAGTAGCAACCCTACTTGCCGGGTGTGGCCCAAAAGAAAAGCCATACGTTCGTGTCAACCGCGAACAAGGTATCACCAATGAAAAGATTTTAATTGGTAATACAGCTGCAACTTCCGGTGCATTTGCTGGTGTTGGCGTTCCGTTTAATGCTGGTCTTAAAGCCAAATTAAGCACGTTCAACGAAGCAGGCGGTTTTGATGGCCGCAAAGTTGAACTCATTCACTATGATGATGAGTTTGACGCTACTAAAGGGCTCAACCTTACGAAGAAATTAGTCGATGATGACAAAGTCTTCGCCCTTGTTGGTCACTTTGGTACAAATAC
The DNA here is from genome assembly GCA_964438495.1 of uncultured Staphylococcaceae bacterium. GTDB lineage: Bacteria > Bacillota_I > Bacilli_A > RFN20 > CAG-826 > UBA1361. The sequence goes on along the minus strand of CAYTKX010000013.1, from coordinate 3,096 downwards.
CGTCGGTGCGACCGTCGACTACATCCAAGAAACGGGTGTGCCAATGGTTTACGCCGCTACCGGTATTAATGACCTTTACTTACAAAAATCGGTCGGTAACCCACTATTTGCCGTTCAACCTATTTATAAAACTGAAGGTCGGGTTATGGTGGCCCGTGCTTTAGTTGAAAAAGAATTTTTCGGCACAATTACGAAACTTGCGGTCGTTAGCACAAGTGATGACGCGGGTCGGGCAATCATGGAAGGGGTTGATCAACAACTCAAAGAAATGAAGTTTAACAGTAAAAACGTCGAACGGATCGTTTTAGATCCAGCCGCCACTGACTATAACGCGCAAGCAACGCAATTAAAAAATTCTGGTGCACATGCAATCATTGCAGCCATGAACCAAGCACCATTTACGAAACTTTTAACCGCACTTAAAGACCGTGAAGTGGAAATTCCAGTTTATACTTCTTACGTCAGTGCTTCAATCGCCGCAATTCCTGCTGGCTTTACAACTGAAAAACGTCGCATCTTTGCAAACGCTTGGGTTGACCTCTTTACTGAAGAAGGACAAGCTGGTGTTGCAATGTTTGTCAGTGAAATCATTGCTGCCGCAACCGCTGGTGCCATTACCGCTGAAGAAATGGGTGTTGCCTTAGATGCTGGTATTGCCTATTCCCTTGCCGGATACATCGCTGCGGACTTATTCATCCAAGGCTTAGCCAAGTTAGACAAAGAAAAACCATTAGACTGGTTTAACTTTGTTGATGGCATGGAAAAAGCACCATTTAAATTACCAATGGCGAGTGAAATCGACTACCGTGAAGGTAAACGTTGGGGTCTTGAAAGCTTACTCTTACTTGAAAGAGTTGAAAAAGAAGCTGAAACTGATCCAGACTTCGTATTACGGGCTGAAGGCGAATTAATTAGTGAAATCGTCGCTCGTCGCTAAGTAACTACAATACATTAGATTTATGAGGGGGAGACATCTCTCCCCTTCTTTCTTAAAATTACAAGAGGAGATAAATATATATGAACTATCAAAAGAAAATAATAACCGTTGAAGAAGCCCTAAAACTTGTTAAATCTGGTGATCAAATTTTTAGTGGCATGATGGCGGCGGAAGGACGGCTTTTCCTTTCTAGATTGCATGAATTACCAAAAGAAGTGAAAGATATTACGGTCACGAACTGTTTACCGATGTTAGACGCTAAGTATTTTACTGAGAAAGAATATGCTGATCGTTTTCGGGTTGATAGTTGGTTTTTAAGTGGCGCATTACGCAAAGCCATGGCAAACGGTAATGTGCGCTACATTCCAAACCACCTCCATTTAGCGGCGCATGACCGTTTATCGCACGTTAAACCAGATATTTATATCGGAGTGGCAACATTGCCTGATAAAAATGGCTTTATGTCTTTATCACTTAGTAATGTTTATGAAAAAAGAATGCTTGAACAAGCAAAGATGGTTATTTTAGAAATTAACCCTAATTTCCCCCGGACCCATGGTGATTTAGAACTCCATGTGCGCGACGCTGATTATTTAATTGAAGCTGATTATCCGGTACCCGAATTACCAGATGGGGAAATGACCGAAAAAGATATTATTATTGGTAACTTAATTGCCGAACACATTAATGACGGCGATTGCTTACAACTTGGGATTGGCGGTATTCCTAATGCCGTCGCGAATGCTTTAGTCCATAAAAAAGACTTAGGTGTACATACCGAAATGTTTACAACGGGCTTTATGAAACTTTATAAAGCTGGCGCTATTACTGGTAAGTATAAGAAGACGCATCCTGGGAAAATGGTTGCCTGTTTTGCGCTTGGCACGAAAGAATTATATGACTTTATCGATGATAATCCAATGGTGCAAATCCTTGATGGCAACTACGTTAATGACCCCCATGTTATCGGATTAAATGATAATCAAGTAAGTATTAACTCGACGATTGAAATTGATTTAACCGGTCAATGCTGTAGTGAATCAATTGGCACCCGTCAATTTAGTGGTACCGGTGGTCAAGTTGATACCGCAGTTGGGGCGCAAATTAGTAAAGGGGGCCGTTCTTTTATTGCCCTTTATAGTACCGCCATGGTTCGTAACCGCGAAACCGGTGAACGTGAAGAAGTAAGTAAAATCGTGACCACCCTTAAACCAGGAGCGGCCGTTACTTTAAGTCGTAATGATGTTGATTATGTCGTTACTGAATACGGAGTCGTGCATTTAACAGGAACAACAGTGCCAGAAAGAGTGGAATTACTCATTAGCATCGCCCATCCTAAATTCCGGGACGAATTATTTAAAGAAGCAGTAAAATACGGCTTACACCCAGGGAAATAAAAATGGCGATATTTAAATATAAAGATTACGACTTTTATTATGAAGTGCATGGCGATATGACAAATCCCTTTATTCTATTAAATGGGATTATGATGTCTACTAAATCATGGACCCCGTTTGTCGAAGAATTTAAAGCACATAATACCCTTATTATGATTGACTTTTTAGACCAAGGGCAAAGTTCCAAAGCAAAAGAAGCGTATACCCAAGCGTTTCAAGTTGAGATGCTTAAAGCGTTTCTTGATCATTTAAAGATTAAGTCATTACCAATTGTTGGCATTAGTTACGGCGGTGAAGTAGCCTTGCAATTTGCGGCTAAATATAAAGAATACGTTGCAAAACTCGTGTTACTTAATACGTGCGCCTTTACGAGTCCTTGGCTTAAAGATATTGGTGACGCTTGGAATAAGGCTGGGGCAAGTGGCGACGGTTTAGCCTATTACTTAACAACGATCCCCCTTATTTATTCACCCGCCTTTTATACAGAAAACTTAGCGTGGATGAAGAAAAGAGAAGCACTATTAACACCTATTTTTAGCAATAAAGAAATTGTTGATGGCTTTATTCGTTTAACGCAAAGTGCGGAAACGCATGACGTTCGAAATGAACTAAAGTCTATTGATATGCCAACCCTAATTATTAGCTCAAAACAAGACTATTTAACCCCGATTGAAGATCAGTATTACTTAGCGGAAAGAATGCCAAACGCTGATCATATAACGATTGAAAATGCTGGTCACGCTAGTATGTATGAAAGACCAG
>CAYTKX010000012.1:0-14508 GCA_964438495.1 uncultured Staphylococcaceae bacterium | reverse complement strand
CAATACAAGTGGGAGAAAGTGGGAGATGAAATTTTTTGGCACATATTACCATAACTTAGATGCCAAAGGGCGCTTAGTCGTCCCGGCCCGTTTTCGCGAAACTTTAAAAGAAATGAAAACTCTTTACATCCTCCAAGGCTTTGAAGGCTCAATTAGTGTTTATCCCCAAAGTGCCTACGAAAAAGAACTAGCGTACTTAGAAAGTTTAAACTTTAAAGACATTAACGCTCGAGCTTATGTCCGGACGATGTATGCAAGTATTGAAGAGTTAGATGTTGATAACGCTGGTCGTATTACCTTAAATGTTCGCATTCAAAAAAAATACGGCATTAATAGCAGTGTAACCGTCATCGGTGTTGGTGATCACTTAGAAATATGGGATTCCGTCGCCTATGAAGCTTATGAAAAAGAAGCACTCGAACGGCTTGAAAACATCGCTGATAACTTAAAAGGAGGAAATGATGAGTAATCACTCGCCCGTTTTGCTCCATGAAGTACTTGAAGGTCTTGCTTTAAAAAAAGAAAGTGTCGTTGTCGACTTAACGCTTGGGCGCGCTGGCCACGCTAAAGCGATGCTTGAAATGTTAAGTAACGGCGCAAGTAACGCCCACCTTTACGGCTTTGATCAAGATATCGTCGCCTTAAATGAAGGGCGCGAAGTATTAAGCCGCGTTAAATCAAACTTCACCTTAATTCACGCAAACTTTAAAGAATTTAAAAATCGTTTAAATGACTTAGGAGTTACTGAAGTAGACGCTATCTTACTTGATTTAGGGGTTAGCAGTCCGCAATTTGATGTCGGGGAACGTGGTTTTAGTTACCGCTTCGATGCCGCTCTTGATATGCGGATGGATCAAACGAATAACGAAATAACTGCCCGTAAAATCATTAATACTTATAGTGAGTCCCATTTAAAAGAAATATTCTATAAATACGCTGAACACCCGTATAGCGGTAAAATCGCTCGCGCAATCGTTGAAGCGCGCAGTGAAAAAGCAATTGAAACAACCTTCGAGCTTGTCGACATTATAAAAAGTGCCTTACCAGCTCGAGAATTACGCAAGAAAGGACACCCGGCCAAAACAATCTTCCAAGCCTTACGCATTGAAGTTAATGATGAATTATATGTTTTAAGCGAAGTGCTTGATCAAATTGAAGATATGTTAGCGGTTGATGGCCGAGTCGCAGTTATAACTTTCCATAGTTTAGAAGACCGCATTGTGAAACAAAAGTTTAAAAAGTTAACGTCACCACGCACTGATCGTCACCCCTTTGCCTTACCAAGTATTGAAGACGAAGCAAAATTTGTGGCTATCACGAAAAAGCCAATCGTGGCGACGAAAGAAGAACTTGAAAGTAATCCACGCGCTGCCAGCGCTAAATTACGTATCATCGCTAGAAGGAGGAAATAAGATGAGAGACAAATTATACAAAACGCATAAAAAAGCGGCATTCTATCGTGTCCGCAGTGGGCTATTACTCGCCTTTTTCTTACTTGTCGGAGCGGCCGCTTTAACTTTACCTTATCGTTATGTTGTGCAAGCAATTAACGCCTATCAAGAAAAAAAGGAAAGTGAACAACAAGAACTCGTTAGTGAAACTCTGACCGTCAGCGAAGAAACGTTATAAATGTTTCCCCTAAGCCTTAGTGATTCCCCCCCTTTTCTTAACCACTAAGGCTTTTTTTATGTAAATTGGAGAGAAAATAGTGACAAAAGTATACTTGTATTTGTTATTAAGCACTAATTATTGTAAAATAATTACATTATTGGAGTAACACATGGATCAAGCTATTAACACCTTAGAAATTTCCGCAAGTGCGGTTAAACTCGTAATCGGCTATGAACTTGATGGTCAGCCGTTTGTTTTATATGCGAATAAAGTTTTACTCTCGCAAGCAATTTCAAATGGCGAAATTGTTAATCAAGAACAAATCATCGCCGCCATTAAAACTTTAGTAACAGACGTCAAAGAAACGACCGGTTTAGAAATGATTGAAGTAGTCCTTGGGTTACCGACCATTGATTTTGAAGTGTTCCGTGGAACGCAAACTACAAATACACTCGCTAATAAAATTGACCGGATTGACATTAAAAACATTATGGCTTTATTCCGGAAAAATCGTGTTGATCCTAATAAAGTAATCGTTGCTATTTTACCGCAAACATTTAAAACTGATAATGATCAAAGTTATCGTTTCTTACCGCTTGGCGAAATAAGTAATACTTTAACTGTCGAAGCTTTTCTTCATGTCTTACCGCTTTGGATATATAACACTTATATTGAAGTAGTGACAAAAGCAGGCTTAAAAGTAACTAAAGTTTACGCTGATAAATATGCTTTGACTGAATTACTTAATAATCCGGGAACGGCCACTAATACTTACTTTTTAGTTGACTTTGGAGCGAAAGCCACTTCGATTACTTTTGTTAGTAACCATAACTTATATTTCTCACGCATCATTAATAAAGGTAGTGAAGATTTAACGTATACCATTGCGGAACGTTTCGGGCTTGAAATTAATGAAGCCGAACGCCTTAAAAAAGATTACGGCTTAGATAATCGCAATGTCAGTGTGAACTTCCCACTCGCTAAAGGCATTAATCAATACGGGGAAGAAGTTAAAGTTTACTTACAAGATATCCATGATATTTGCCGCGAATTTTTAACCGCTCATCTTCAAGAAGTCATTGCCGAAATTGAAATAGTTGGTAAAACCCAAAACATGCAAAACTTAAATAAATACCCACTATTATTTGTCGGAGGCGGTAGCACTATTTATAATTATGAAGAAATTATCGCTAGTGACCGTACTTTCCCTGATAAATATATTGTGAAATTAGATACGATTGGCGCCCGTGATTTAACTTATGCGGTAAATCTCGGACTTATTAAAGCATATACGAAATATTCCCAAGATATAGGCGATGAACGCACAAGTATCGGGACATTAACAAGGAGCTAGACTATGATAGGAACACAAGATTTAGACAATTTTGAACCAGTTGCCAAAATAGTGGTAATTGGCGTAGGGGGTGCCGGTAACAATGCCGTTAACCGCATGATTGATGACCAAATCGACAGCGTTTCTTTCTGGGTCGCCAATACCGATAAACAAGCGCTCGCCACAAGTAAAGCCAAAAATCGTATCGTCCTTGGTGAAGAATTTACCCATGGCTTAGGTGCGGGCGGCGAACCCGCAGTGGGCCGTAAAGCCGCTGAAGCAAGTCGCGAAGAAATTGAAAAGATTGTCCAAGGGGCAGATCTTGTCTTTCTCGCAGCGGGTATGGGTGGAGGTACTGGTACTGGAGCAAGTCCGGTAATTGCTGAAATCGCTAAAAATTCCGGAGCTTTAACGATTGCCATCGTCACAAGACCCTTTACTTTTGAAGGAAAAAAACGGATTGCCCATAGTGTTGAAGGCTTAAATAACTTAAAAGAAATTGTTGATTCAATTATTGTTGTCAGTAATGATAAACTTTTAATTACTGGCGGCAATTTACCAATCGCCCAAGCGTTTGGCGAAAGTGATAAAGTTTTAGCGCAAAGTGTGAAAACTGTGGTCGACTTAATTTTAGTCCCTGCTGTTATTAACCTTGACTTTGCCGATGTGCGCAATACGCTTACAAATAGTGGAATTGCCCTTATTGGCTTTGGGATGGGTAAAGGGAAAAATAAGGCGAAAGACGCAGCCCACACCGCTATTAATTCCCCATTATTAGAAGCAAGTTTACAAGGAGCGAGAAAAGCAATTATTGCCGTTACCTGTGGAACAAATGTTAGTTTATTTGAAGCCCAAGAAACGGTGAATGAAATTGTGGAAACAAGTGGCTCCAATTTAGATGTTAAGTTTGGTGTCGCTTTAAATGAATTACTAGAAGATTCAATCATCGTCAGTGTCATTGCCAGTGACTTTGAAGAACAATATGACTTTACAAGCACGCCCCAAACACCGCTTATGCGGCCTACCCCGAGTGAAAGCCGTTTAAGTGATGAATCATCAAGTGAAGATGATGGTAACTTCCTTCCAGAATTTCTAAAATCACTCGAAGAAGACGAAAACGAATAAAAAAAGTTAAACCTATTGTATAATAGGCTCGAAATCGGACGAAGACACGACTTACGATACCCTTGAATTAGCGACTAAGGAAACGGTGCAAGCCTTAGCAAGTAGATCGTAATGTTATCACTTCTGAGTGTGACCCCGAAATTAGTAAGGGTCACCGGCTATACCTACCGTTAATAAGGGAAAAGAGCTAGATTGTCTAGAAGAAGGGTGGTACCGCGGAGTATTTCGTCCCTTCCCTAGGCTTTTTTTATAAAAGGAGGTCCTTATGGAACTAAAAAACACACTGTTAATGCCGAAAACCGCCTTTGAGATGCGCGGCAACTTAACCCGGAAAGAGCCGGGAATGCTTGAACATTGGGAAAATATAAACCTTTATCAACTTTTATTAGATAAAAATAAAGGGAAAAAGCATTTTATTTTACATGACGGACCGCCTTACGCAAATGGGAATATCCATAGTGGCCACATGTTAAATCGGAACTTAAAAGACTTTGTCATCCGCTTTAAAAATATGCAAGGCTACAATACCCCTTTTATTTTAGGCTGGGATACTCACGGCCTACCGATTGAAAACCAAGTCACCAAAAGTGGTGTCAATCGCAAAGCGCTTAGTGTCGCTGCTTTTCGCAAGTTATGTGAAGAATACGCATTAAAACAAGTAGCGATGCAAAAAGCTCAAATTAAACGGCTTGGCGTTATTGGTGATTATGATAACGCTTATGTAACGCTGACAAAGGATTACGAAGCCGATGAATTAGAAGTATTTAAAAATATGGCGCTTAAAGGTTATATTTATCGCGGCCTTAAACCAGTGCATTGGTCCCCAAGTAGTGAGACCGCGCTTGCTGAAGCCGAAATTGAATATCAAGATGTCGTTAGTGATTCAATTTACGTTAGTTTTGTGGTCACTAAAGGGAATAAGGTTGTCCCTAGTGGCGCAAAATTTGTCATTTGGACGACCACGCCTTGGACTTTACCTGCTAACTTAGGAATTAGTGTCCACCCTCGTTTCACTTATGGTCTTTATGAAAGTGTTCATGGCGACTTAGTGCTTTTACCAGAACTTGTTGCTTCTTTTACTAAAGAAACAGGAATTGACGTTAAACTAAAATATACTTTCCAAGGTAGCGAACTTGATTTAATTGAAACAAAACATCCATTATATGACCGTATTTCCCTTGTCATGGTTGGCGATCATGTCACGAATGAAACCGGGACTGGCGCTGTTCATACTGCTCCAGGTCACGGGATGGAAGACTTTATTATTGGCCAAAAGTATGGCTTAGAAGTGCTTTGTCCGGTTAATGAACGTGGCGTCTTTACGGATGAAGCTAAAAAGTACGCGGGTCTCTTTTATGAAAGTGCAAATCCGGTTATTTTAGAAGATTTAAAGGCGGTTAATGCTTTACTTGGCGCGACTAAATTAACACATAGTTATCCGCATGACTGGCGGACAAATAAACCGCTTATCTTTAGAGCGACACCGCAATGGTTTGCCTCGATTAACCCGATTCGTCAACAACTCCTTGATGCTGTTAAAGAAGTAACTTGGTATCCAAAATGGGGTGAAGGCCGTATTTCTAATATGATTAAAGATCGGGGAGACTGGACCATTAGTCGCCAACGCGTGTGGGGTGTTCCTTTACCTATTATTTATAATGAAGACGGTTCACCAATTATTGAAGAAAAAGTCTTCGATAAAATCATTAGTGAAGTCCGCACCCATGGTACTAATATTTGGTTTGAAAAAGATGCCCATTATTTCTTACCCGAAGGCTATCAAAACCCACTTTCACCAAACGGTAACTTTACGAAAGAAACCGATATTATGGACGTCTGGTTTGATAGTGGCACAAGTGCGATTCATACGCTTAAAAAGCATAATTTACCGTTTCCTGCTGATTTATATTTAGAAGGGAATGACCAATATCGTGGCTGGTTTAATAGCTCATTAACATTAAGTGTCGCTACGCGGGGCGAAAGTCCTTATAAGACTGTCTTAACTCACGGCTTTGTCGTCGATGAAAAAGGCGAAAAGATGTCGAAATCAAAAGGTAATACTTTAGACCCTAGTAAACTCGCTAATGAGTATGGCGCGGATATTTTAAGGCTCTGGAGTGCGACGATTGATTATCAAGAAGACGTTAAACTTAGTATTGATTTATTAAAACAAACGAGCGAAACATATCGGAAAATTCGTAACACCTTTAAATTTATGCTCGGTAACTTACCCTCGGTTGACGCTAGTGGAGAAGAAATTAAAGCTTTAAAGGAAGCTCCAACCGCCTATATTGATCAGTTAATGATTGCTAAATTACATAAAGTTGTGAATAAAGTCATCGATAGTTATAATGATTACGACTTTGGCGGGGCTTTTACTCATTTAATGAACTTTGTGACCAATGAACTTAGTAGTTTCTATTTAGATATTACCAAAGATATCTTATACTGTGAAGCTAAAGATAGCGAAAGAAGAACGAGTGTAGTAAAGACGCTTTACGCCATAACTTCAACCTTATTACCGCTTATTGCGCCAGTTCTTGTTTTTACCGCGGAAGAAATTTATAGCTTTTTCCCGACCTTAGAACGAAAAGCGAGTGTCCATCTTTTAGACTTCCCCACGAAACAAAAATTAGACACCGTAAAGATTAAAGCGCTTGATGAATTACTTGAATTACGGGCGAAAGCGTATCAAACATTAGAAGGAATGCGCAAAGACGGACTATTAGGCAGTAGTCAAGAAGCACTTTTAACCTTAGATAAAAATGATCCGCTTTTAAGTAAGGAAGCTAAAGATTTAGATGGTGCTGAACTTGCACGCTTATTCATCGTTAGTGAAGTAAAGTTAAGTGACGCTTTAAAAGTAAATAAACACACAGGAGAAAAATGTCCACGTTGTTGGAATTATCATGATACACTAATGACGGTAGGAGAACACCACGTCTGTGAGCGGTGTGCGAAGGTTATTAAAACTTATGAATAAATTTAAAGAAATTGTCCACAAAGTATTTACTACCTGGCTTTGGCTTATTATTCCCCTTATCGCCCTGGATCAAGGAACAAAGCTGGCCGCCCATTTTAATGAATGGAATATTACGCTTATTCCTAACTTTTTGTATTTAACCTACACAAGAAATACCGGAGGTGCATGGAGTATTTTAAGCGGTAATATGGCCTTTTTAGCCGTTATCAGTGCCGTGGCCTTTATTGCGATCTTTCTTTTCTATTTAAAGAATTTAACAAAACAAAACACCTTTAAAAGAATCCTCTTTGCCGTTATTTTAGCCGGTACTTTAGGAAACTTTATTGACCGCGCTTTTTATAAGTTATTTTTAGGCAGTGAAGGAGTAGTGGACTTTATTCATTTCCGCTTTGGGACTTATGACTTTCCGATCTTTAATGTCGCTGATATTTTATTAACGCTCGGCATTATCACTTTTGCGGTCCTTATTACGATTGAAGACTTTAAAAATAAAAAATTAACGCCTAAAGAAGAAGAAAAAGAAGGGAATACGGATGAAGTTAATCAAGATTCCAAGCACAGCCAAGAATAAACGGCTTGATGTTGTACTTGCTGAACTTTTAGACGTACCCCGCGCCCAAGTTCAACAAGTAATTAAAGCTGGTAACGTCACCCTTTTTGGTAATGCCCTTAAAGCAAGTTATAAAGTAAATGGTGACGAAGAAATAAGCTATACCCCGCTTGAAGTGATAACCGATGACTTAACACCGTATGACTTTAAACTTGATATTGTTTATGAAGATGAACACTTAGTAATTGTTAATAAACCCGCTGGGCTTGTTGTCCATCCTAGTTACGGTCATAAAGACGATACGCTTGTTAACGCTCTTATTGCGCGTTATCAAGAACTAAGTGATGTTAATGGACCATTTCGCCCTGGCATCGTCCATCGTCTTGATAAAGAAACAAGTGGTCTTCTTATTGTTTGTAAGAATAATGAAGTACATAATAAACTTGCTGCTTTATTAAAAAAGCATGAAATTACGCGCATTTATTACGCTTTAGTGCAAGGTAATCTTCATGAAGAAGCGGGTGTTATTAAAACTTATTTAACGCGCTCGAAAGAAAATTATCAAAAAATGACTAATACCCCGGCCACCGGAAAACTTGCGATTACTCATTTTGAAGTTCAAGAACGCTTCCAACAATATATGCTTTTAAAAGTTAAACTTGAAACTGGAAGAACGCACCAAATTCGCGCACATATGGAATTTATTAATACCCCGGTTGTTGGCGATCGGCTTTATGGGAAAAATAATTTAAAACTATATAACAAAGGCCAACTTCTCCACGCTGGCGAATTAAGTTTTAAGCATCCAATAACAAAAAAAGAAGTGCGGTTTACGGCCCCACTTCCTAAATACTTTAATGATGTGCTTAAAAAGTTGCGGCAAGATCTTTAAAGTTTCGAAAATTATGTTTCGTAATACTTTCTAAATTGCTTCGCCCATGCTTTTTTAAGAAGTCTTTTGCAAATTCATCGACAACACGCCCCGCTCCCAAGGGGATTTTTGTTTGGAACCGGCGGGAAAGTTTATCCATTTCTAAAAGAAAATAATAACGGGCTAAAATACTCGCAACGGCAATAGCATAACTATTTTGTTCACCTTTCGGCACTAAAACAATCGGTGCTTCAGCCATCCCTGCCGTGTATTTTCGATATGTTTCAAGACTTATAAACTTATCAATTAGAAGTGGTCCTTTATACTTTTGTTGGCGCGCTAAAATCGTTAACACATTATGATGAAGCATTGCTTTCATGACACTCATATTTTTGCCACTTTCAAAAACTTCATTATATTTAGGATTACTTACTATGTTTTTAACATGGGGCACCAGTTTACTTAAAGCGTCACCCATCATTAAAATAGTGTTATCATCAAGCTTTTTTGAGTCTTGAATCGGGTAATTTATTAAGTCTTGGCGTACTTTTTGGTTAACGAAGGCACTAACGACGACTAACGGGCCAAAGAAGTCACCAAACCCAACTTCATCACTTCCTAATTGCTCAATAGATGTAATCTTTCGTGCTTTGTCGCCGTTTTGACTTTCAATATCTTCTATTACATAAGGAAGAAGAACTTTTGGTAATGACTTTCCTTTAAAGGTTGCTTTATATGGGCGATTTTTCGTATTATCGTAAATTATTAATTCATTTTGGCCCTCTAAAAAATGGGCGAGCACATATTCGCCGTCATTGGTAATAGCCGTCATTTTAACGCTATCAATAACCTTTACTAAATCTATTCGCTCGATAAGAAGCCGATAATATTTCATGTGATTATTTTAGCATATTTGCCGCTCTTTAAGCGTCTTTTCTTCATTAAAGAACGGAAAAACACCTTTAAAAGCGCTAAACTTATCATTAATGATAAAATAAGTTTATGGATATTTATGAACTATTAGAATTTGCAGCGATTAAAGATAAAATTAAAAGCTTTACGAAAACCGAACTTGGCGGTGAATATGCTTTAAAGATTGAAAGTTTTAAAGATGAAGGTGAAGCAACACTTAATTTAACGCTTTTAAGTGAAGTTGACGCTATCTTTATGCGCTTTGGCACGATTCCTTTATCGCAAAGTCATAACTTAAATCCTATTATTGAATCAGCGAAAAACGGTAATATTTTAACCCCGCATGACTTTTATTTAATAAGCGCTGATATTTTAAATATGACGCGCGTTAATTATTTTTTAAATGATAAATTAACGAATGCTCCCTTATTAAAGAAGATGCTCGCCCGCGAACTCGATATTAGTTTTTTAGCAAAAGCGATTGAAAAAATCATTACCCCGAACTTACTTATAAAAGATAGTGCAAGTCACGAACTAGCGCGCATCCGTAAAAGTATCGCTTCAAGTGAAGACCGTTTAACAAAAGCAGCGAATGGGCTTTTATCAAAGTACGGCTCTTTTTTAGCTGAACCCTTAATTACTAAACGCGAAGGTCATTACGTAATACCTTTAAAAATTGCCCATAAAAATAAAGTTGATGGCGTAATTTATGATATTAGTAACTCCGGGCAAACAATATTCGTCGAACCAAATGAAATCGCTCAACTTAATACAGTCTTAATAAATCATAAAAACGATGAACTAATTGAAATTAATCGCTTATTACGGGCTTTAACTTTAGAAACATTACAATACGAAACCCAAATATTAAACAATAACGAATTACTCGCTGAACTTGATCTCCTTTTTGCAAAAGTTCAATACGGCCAAAAAATAAAAGGGATGATACCAACATTTACCAATGATATCGGTTTAAGTTTTAAAGATGCCCGTCATCCTTTAATTGCAGAAGATGTAGTCGTTGCGAATACCTTTAATATTAAAAGCGATAAATTTATTATTGTTATAAGTGGACCAAACGCAGGCGGGAAAACCGTAGCCTTAAAAACAATGGGCTTACTCGTTTTAATGGCTAAAAGTGGCTTAATGCTTCCGGTAAGCGCGCCACCTACTTTATATTTTTATCATGAAGTATACGCTAGTATTGGTGACGAACAAAGCTTAAGTCAAAACTTATCAACATTCTCGAGTCACGTTAAAAGAATTGGGGAAATCTTAAATAAGGCAACTAAAAATGATTTAGTGTTACTCGATGAACTTGCAACCGGGACAAGTCCGGAAGAAGGCGAAGCTTTAGCGTTAGCCGTTACGTCTTATTTATTGAAAAATAACATAAGCAGCGTTATCTCAAGTCACTATAGTCGTCTTAAAGAATTTGCCTATAAAAGTGCTGGTATTATTAACGCTTCCATGGCGTTTGATGAACAAAAACTTTTACCGCTTTACCGTTATCGCGAAGAAGTACCAGGGCGGTCGTATGGCCTTGTTGTCGCTAAGCGCTTTGGCATAAGTGAGGCGATTATTAAAGAAGCGGAAGCAATCTTAAGTGCCGGCGTGTATGACTTTGAAGCAACAATTGGTAAATTACGCCATGAACTGCTTTTACTAGAAGACGAAAAAATGGCACTTAACGACGAGAAAAATGCCCTTGCCAAAAAAGAAAAGACTTTAGAAAAAGAAATAAACCGCGTCCGTGAAGAACAAAAAATGTTTAAAGCCGAAAAACACGCCCGGCTTCAAGAAGAAATTAATGAAGCGCTTGAAACAATTGACGGCTTAATTAAAAGTGCGCTTCAAAGTGGCGGTAAAGCCCATGAAATCATTAAACTAAAGCAAGAAGTGTCAAGTTTATTAAAAGATGCCGAAACATTAGAAAAAGAAAATGTATATTTTGCAGTCGGTGATTATGTGATGATTAAAAGTCTTCATGTTAAAGGGGAAATAACGCGTATTAAAGATGAAGTAATTACTGTTATGCTTCCAAGCGGTAAACATTTAAGAGTCAAAGCTTCCGACTTAGAACATAGCGAAAAAGCTGTCGAAAAGAAGAAAAAACCAGTCGTTACTACCGCTTTTGATCAAGAAGTAACTAGTGTTAAACCAGAAATTAATGTCATTGGCATGCGCGTAGATGAAGCACTTAACGTTATCGGTCCTTATTTAGACCGCGCGCTTTTAAAAAGATTCCCGAGTGTCCGTATCATTCACGGTTTTGGTAGTGGCGCTTTAAGACGCGCGATTCATGATTATTTAAGTACGTTAAACTTCGTTAAAAGTTATAGCCTAGCCGGCCAATTTGAAGGGCAAGGAGGGGCGACGATCGTCTACTTTTAATGAAAAACGAAGCCCTTAAATTTGCGATCGATAATTTAACACCGGCGCCTGGTGTTTATTTAATGTATGATAAATACGGCAAAATTATATATATTGGTAAAGCAAAAAACTTAAAAAACCGCGTAAGTCAATACTTTAATCGCCCCCAAGTCGGTAAAGTAGCGACCATGGTTAAAAACATTGAACGTTTTGAAACTATTATTACCAATAACGAAAAAGAAGCATTTATTCTTGAGTTAAAACTCATTCAAACCCATTATCCGCGCTATAACATCATGCTTAAAGATGATAGCCATTATCCTTATATTGCCCTTACTAAGCACGGTGATCCAGTTGTAAGTATTGAACGAAAAGCAAATAATCCACGAGCATATCATTATTTTGGGCCGTTTCCTGCTAGTCAAAAAGCTTATCAAACCGTTGATTTAATTAATAAAATCTTTAAAACCAAGAAATGTAAAGGTAAAAGTAAAACGCCATGCTTTTATTATCATCTCGGGCAATGTTTAGGCTACTGTTTTAAAGAAATAAGTAATGAAGAAAAAACGGAAGTGCGCACCGCGGTCCTTAACTTTTTAAACGGGAAAGATACGACAACCTTAAAGCATTATGAAACAAAAATGCGCGAAGAAAGTAAAGTGCTCAACTTTGAAAAAGCCCAAGAATATCAAAAGATTGTCACCGCTATTAAACATATTTATTCATCGCAAAATGTTGAATTAACGACAAAGATTGATGTTGATGTTATAGCCTATTCGGTCGTTGAAGACTTAATCGGCTTAACAATCGTTAGTTATCGTAAAGGTATTTTACTTAGCGAACGCTTCCAAACCATCAGTGCCTTTGGTGATTTAAACGAACAAATTGTTACTTTACTCGGTGAATATTACGAAAAAAGACTCGTTCCCCCGTATTTAATGCTTGGTAGTTCATATATCGGCGAAGAATTACGCTTACTTTATAAAACAAAAATTATTGTCCCTACGAGAGGTAAATATTTAGAAGTATTAAATCGAACTTATCAAAACGCAAGTGAATCCTTATCAAAACATATGCTTTTTCATCAACAGTTAACTGCTGAAAATGAATTACTTGAAGAACTTAGTGATTTACTAAATATTCCTTATCCTCGGCATATTGATTTAGTGGATATCGCCCATCTTTCCGGCGAAGAAGCAGTCGGGGTCCTCGTAACTTACATTAATGGTCGCCCTTTTAAAAAGTTATATCGAAAATACAATATTAAAGCGATTAATACGTTTGATGACTATAACAACATGCATGAAGTCTTAACCCGCCACTATGAACGGAAACTAAAAGAAGGAAAAAACATTCCTGACTTGCTTTTAGTCGACGGCGGCAAAGGACAATACGGAGTTGCTTTAAAAGTTAAAGAAAACTTAAACTTAACTTTCCCCCACGCTGGCCTAGTTAAAAATGAAAGACACCAAACACGGGGCTTACTATTTAATAATGAAGAAGTAGATTTACCGCGCCAAGTATTAACGCTCCTTGCGAGTATGCAAGAAGAAGTTCACCGTTTTGCGATTATGAGCCACCGCAATAAGCGCATTAAAAGCACTTATGTTTCACTATTAGATGACATTAAAGGCTTAGGACTGAAGCGAAAAGCCTTACTTTTACGCACCTATTTATCACTTGATGCCTTAAAAAATGTTACAGCGGAAGAATTAAGTCAATTAATTCCCCATGATGTCGCACTACGTGTTATTGAACGTTTAAGTAATATATAATCACTAAATTTAGACCTAATAAAGAAAATTATCTCAATTTATTGTCATTTTTCTTTATTTTACAACTTAAATTTTGAACAATAATTTATTAATCATGCTCTATAATGAAGGTAGGAGGTAAAATATGAAGAACAAATTTATAATCACTTCAATTTTAACATTTTCCTTACTAGTGGGTTGTAAACCAGCAGCGAAAGCTCCAACTATCGCTAATCTCATCGAATACAACCTCGACCAGGAGCAACCAGAACCAAAGTCTCCTTACACTAGACAAACGGCAACGTTTGTGATTGACCCAACTGACGCTGATGGTTACAAAATATATAATGAATCATTCAGCAGTTATGGGATTTTAATTCTTGAGAACAAGTTTGAAGCGATCGGTGTTTACTCCCTGACCTTCCAAAAGTTTCTCCTCGCGCCCATTTACCATAAAAATCGGGCCACCATTACTTTGCAAAATCAACCATATATCAATGGGGTATTAACGATCAATTATGAAGATAATCGCATCTTCCTTGATACGTATGGCAATATCCTCTATGACGGACCAATAGCCGATCTTGCACTAAGTCCTTTGTCGATTGAGTACGCTGGCGGCTCCATTTATGCGGTCGTTAATACGCTAGACAGCACAATCATCCATGAATATCTTGATGACTTAACGACTATAGTTGTCCCGGCAATGAAAACTGAACCCGAGTTTAAGCCTGGTGAACTATTCACGACGATGCGCGAGCCTTTAGATGAATTTGGCCACCCCGACTATGAACTAGTCTTATCAAATAGTCAAAACATCGTTTATACCTTTGATAAAAAGAATAATAATATGGTGGCAAGCTTTGCTTTTGACCCCATGGAGTATTCGTTCCTTAGCTTTGTGAGCAATCACATCGTTACCCAACGGAAAATCCTTTTATCAAGTGACGCTACCGTCTATGATTATGTGAAAGCAGGGGATAAATTCGCCCTCTT
>CAYTKX010000011.1:0-15023 GCA_964438495.1 uncultured Staphylococcaceae bacterium | reverse complement strand
GATGGAATGCCCAAAATTACATCCCCTGATTTAATATTATTTCCAGTTAAAGGAACAAATTATGAAACGACGAAACTTACTACTTGGCACTAGTTTATTATTAGTGGCTGGAACTCTGCTTATTAACTTTTTAAATCCCTTTAAGAATAATGAAAGATTACGGGGAAATATTAATGATTATGAAGTTAGACTAACGAGTGATAATGCCCCGAGCAATCTCACTAATAGTTTTGGTGAGGGAAGTGGTGAATTTCGTTATACAACTATTAATTATGAAAACGCTCGCTTATTAAGTGGTTACCACGTTGAATTAAACGCAGGTGGTCTTCTTTATAATCCTTTAACTTCACAAATAACTTCCATTACCAGTGTAAGTGTTAGTTTTGTTAGTTCAGGAAGTCTCTATCTTGCGACAAGTTATGACGGCACTACTTATAGTCAAAGTGAAATATATAGTGATGTTACCGTCGATACAACATCAAAACCTTACTTTTTTAAATTAGTCGCTACTGATAATGTAGTAAAAATTAGTAGTGTTTCCATTGTTTACTCTTGTGTCCCCCATGACGGAGAAGTAGTAAATGAAAAACGTTATGAAATGTTTTTTGACTATACGGCAGAAGCCAAAAATGTAAGCGGGACATATACTGGAAACATTAGTAACTTAGTAAAAACGACTGGCGATTTTACCCTTTCCACATTAACGCCTGCCAATGTGTTTGCAGAAAAAGCGGGCGCCAATGACGCGATACGTTTTTCTTCAAGTAATAACGCGGGTTCTTTAGAGTTTACCTTTGATAGAGAACTTAGTTTTAATAGCATTATTATTGAAACAAAAAAATATAGTAATGACACAGCAACTGTAAAGATTGTTTCATCTACTAATACAACCGGAGTATCATTTACTCCTAACACTACTAACAAAGGGTCAAAGACTTTAGAGTTTAATCAAAGCGGTCCGACAAACACGATTACAATATCTACAGGGAAAACCCGTTTCTATCTTCATAGTATTACCCTGGTTGCTCCCGCTGAAGTTGAGATTATTGATACTGGAATTAGCGCAAACGATGCAAAAATGGCCTATTTTACAACAGAAGTGTACGCAAACACGAACCAATTAGATGTTAAACTTCTTAAATCAAGTGGCCCAGCGCAAAGTTTATCTTATGACGCAAGTGGCGTTAATGGTTATAAATATGTATTACGGAATAGTACATTAGAAGTGGTTAGTCATACAAACGCTTTTAATCTTGCGGGAACATATTATGTCGATGTTTCTTATAAAACATTTAATGCACCGCGCATTACAATAAGTGTTTCTGATGCCTTGCCACCGGCAAATGTTACTAGTTTAACCGCTAGTGAAAGTAAACTAGAATATCAAATTGGTGATGTATATTTGAATTCAAATCAATTAAAAGTAACAGCCTTTTATGATAATGGCACAAGTAAAGAAATAAACTATAACGCTGATGGCATCAACGGTTATAACTTTACTTTTTATGATCCAGATTTAAATGATCATTATCCAAATAATCCTTTTACGATTGTTGGTGATTATATCTTTACAGTTTCATATAAAGGAAAAGAAAGTAATGACATAACAATTTCAGTCGGTGAAAAAGTAATTAGTGAAGCAACTATTAAAATTAAAACAAACAGCATTGCTGAAGGAACAAGGGTAACAGAAGCCCAAATGACATCACTTCTTGACGCAACGGATGTAACAATTAGCAAAGTCGAGATTAGTGAAGTCTTTGGCGGCTTTGGTGGGGCGCGAGTGCGTTTATCATCAAATGCCACGGGAGCCAGTATTAAGTTTACTTTCGCCAATGCTTTAAATATTCGCGGTATTAGCCTTGATGTGAGTGATTATAAAGGTAAAACAGCGGTAGTGAAAGTTATGACAACCGCTAACACAAAGGGCCAAAGTCAAACGGTATCAAGTGGTGTTAGTAAATTAACCTATGATACTTTTAGTAGTGACACTGAAGCTTCTTCTACCCTTACAATATCTAATGCGGCCGGAAATCAGTTTTTCCTCCATGGAATTAATATTATAATCGGTAGTAATGAGCCTGTCGCCGTTACCGGATTATCACTTGAAAATGAATCATTAAGTATTGGCAGTGGAAAAAGACAAGTCGCAAAGGCAAGTGTTATCCCAAGTAACGCCACAAATAAAGCGTTAACATGGACAAGCGATAATGAAGAAGTAGCGACAGTAAGTGACGGGGAAATATTAGGCGTTAGTGTTGGAACCGCTAATATTAATGTTACGACTGTTGACGGCGGCTTTACGAAAACTATTGCCGTTACCATTAGTGAAGTCACTTATAATAACTTTAGTAAGGCTACGGAAGTAGATAAACATTGGAACTTACAAGATCTTAAAAAAGCGGGCGATCTTAACGCGATTCCTACGACAAGCGCCAGTCAAAATATATTAGTGATTCCGATTGAAATTAAAGATTATCCTTTTACCAATAAAACAATAACCGATATTAATACATTATTTAATGGAACAAGTAGTGATACAAACTACTGGGAATCAGTGAAATCATTTTATGATAAATCTAGTTTTGGTAATCAAAACTTAACCTTTACGATTGCCGATAAATACGTTACAAACTTAAACGCTAGTGAAGTAGCCGCCTTAAACGCATATGACGCGCAATATTTTACTGATGTCGTAGTAAGACGAGCGGTAAGTGATTACAAAACAAAAAATGGTAATACGAGTACACAAAACTTTGATAGTGATAATGACGGGTTTATTGATGCAGTATGGATGATATATAGTGCGCCTAACTATTCTAATAGTACGACGATTAAAAACATCAGCACTGACTACTGGGCGTATGTTTTTTGGGACTACAACCAAAAAAGTAATCTTACTAGTCCGGTTCAAAACGCTTATGCTTGGGCAAGTTATGACTTTATGTATGAAGGGGGCGGCGTTAATAAGATTGATGGCCACACCTATATCCACGAAACAGGACACCTTTTAGGGCTTGATGATTATTATAATTATGATGATGATTCTTCGTATTCCCCAATGGGTGGTGTTGATATGATGGATTATAACGTTATTGACCATAACGTCTGGACAAAGATGACTTTAGGGTGGCAAAAGCCGTATGTTGTAACGGGGGACGCGGACATTACGATTAATCCGTCGCAAGATAATGGTGACGCTATCTTAATTGCCGATAATTGGAACGGAACTTCATATGATGAATTTATGATGGTTGAATTTTATACGCCAACGGGGCTTAACACTTTAGACAGTACAACTAAATATAATGGTAGTTATCCGCTTGGTTTTACTGAAAAAGGTATTCGTATCATGCACGTTGATAGCCGGATTGGTAAAAAGTCATATTCCTCGACTAGTGGCTGGTATTTTAATGGTTATTTTGAACCAACAACATTACCGCTTAGTGGCAACAATTATTATGATTTAGCCCATTCTAATACACCAAGCTTTAGTGCCGAAGGTGAATATCGCTTAATTCATACGATTCAAGCGACGAATGAAAATACATATAAAAATGGAGGGGAAGCGAAAAACGCTGACTTATTCCAAGCTGGTGATCACTTTACAATGGAAACCTTTGGGGCTAATTTCTTCCACAAGAAAACAACGTTAAATAATGGTAACGCTTTAGGCTATACAATCGAAATATTAAGTATAAGTGATACCGAAGCGACAATTCGTATTCATAAAATATAGACTCTTATTGTATATATATACAAATTATTGTTGTATAATCAAAGAATGAAAAGAATAAAGAACCTTACCGCAATATTAACCTTCTTTTTATTGACGGTTTTAATTGTCGGTTTAACCTTTTTCTTTTTAGAACAATCGATTATTTCTAAAGTAACACCAGGCTATTATTTTGATCCGATTTCTTTATCGACGCAAATAATTTTTACAGTCGTTATTTTGATGCTTATTAGTATCTTTGGTATTCATTTTGTCAAAAGAATAAGGCTAAGCGTAAATGGTGTATTTATTATTTCGCTCTTAGTGGCGATTTTAGTTATGACGATAGTTAATGTTTTATCAATTCCTGAATCAAGAACATTATCAGTAAAGTTTCTCGATGGGACATTTCATGATGTTATTTTAACGCTTAGTCCCGCTAAAAGAGTTACTTCGATCTTAACGCTTATTATTAATATTGCCTTTATTTATTTTATTATCTTAGTGTTACCAAATCATCCACATTTCTTAACAATTATTAAGTTTTTTGTCGCAACGATTGCTATCGTTTCTCTGGCCGCTATTATATATAGCTTAGTGACTGAAAAAGAAGTTATTTTAAATATCTTGAAACACGGCTATTCTAGAAACGGTGAAGTGCCATCAAGCTTTTTTAATAACCGTAATCCATATGCGTCTTTCTTATTAAGTTCACAAGTGATGATGATCTTTTTGTATTTTTTAACAATTCATAAAAGACGGCGTCATCTTTACTTTTTGCTGCAAATTCCACTTATGTTTGGCATTTTCCTTACGTTTTCAAAGACGAATATCATCTTATCCTTTGCCTTATTCTTCTTTGTTTTCTATCGTCATTTATGGCACTTATATAAAAGAGGACATTATCGACGTTTAACATTTGAAACAATTGTTAGTTCGACGTTGATTATTATTGTGTTTCTATTTCGAGTAATGCCTCCGCTTGAAACAACGCTTTTTGGTAAGTTTTTACGCCAAATGGTTCCCGAAGAAATCTTTGGGGTTGGGGCAAGTACTTTTGGCACGCGAATTACTTTATGGCGCTACGCGATTACTTTAATTGTTGCGTCACCGACCACCCTCCTTATTGGCGACGGGACACATTTAGCCCGTTACTTTTATCAAATGCGAATTGATCAAGAGTTAGGACACCCGCTAACTCATGGCTTTGGTGATTATCATAACGGAACGCTGGAAGTGCTTCATACTTTTGGGTTAGTAGGAGTTGTCCTTTACGCTCTTACTTTTATATTAATTATTGTCTTTTTGATTAGAAGAAGAAAAGTTGATCGTCCGCTTGCCTTTTTTGTTTTTATTAGCATGGTAATCTTTATTGCCCGTAGTCAAACCGAATCATTAACAATGCTCTTATTTAAAAGTGAAGGCATTATGGCGTCCTTTACATTTATTCTGCCCTTCTTATATTTAAATAAGCGCGCTCATAATGAAGGATTTGGTAAAGCAATTAAAAAACGCTAGGTAGTGCCTAGCGTTTTCTTTAATAATAAACATTATTTATTCAGCGCGAAAGCCGTATTTTTTTGACATTTCTTCGGTATGTTTAATATGTTCAACGTTTGATAATAAACTTGCCGCTTCGTTATCAAGAATAATCGTTGCTTCACCAGCGTAGAGTTGAATGGCGCTTGACGTAATTTGCGCAGTAACTGGGCCTTCTAAGGCTTGCTTAATCACTTCAGCTTTCTTTGTGCCACTGGCGATTAAGATAAGTTTACGGGCGTCCAGGATAGTGCCGACTCCCATGGTAAGGGCAAAGTGCGGCATTTCATCTTTCGTTAATCCTACTTTACGATAGAAGTCTTCATAGTTATCATCAATTGTTTGTTTTGTTAAGGCGACGACGTGACTGCGGCTTCCTAAGCTTGATCCTGGTTCATTATATCCCCAGTGACCGTCTCTGCCGATGCCTAATAATTGTAAGTCGATACCACCAGCGGCAATAATCTTTTTCTCATAATCACAGCATGTTTTGCTTGGATCACTTGTAAAGCCGTTGAAGTAGTGAATGTTTTTCTTTTGAATATCGATATGCTTGAAAAATTCTTCATGCATATAACGGGCACTTGATTTATCTAACCCGTAAGGCTTAATAACATCAAATCCTTCGCCTAAAAATTCATAAAGGGTGAAGGCAGTAACGTCTTTAAAGCTTAATCCTTCCTCTTTATGCATTCTTATTAGTTCCCGATATGTTCCAATCGGGGTAAATCCAGTCGCTAAGCCGATAACTGAATTTGGTTTTTCCTTAATTTGTTTTGCGATTTGTTTAGCGGCAGCTTTTGACATTTCGTCGTAGCTATCACGAATAAAAATGGCCATAATTTCTCCTTTAGTAAGTTTAATCTATAAGTAATATTATCATACTACACTACTTTATTTTTTACCATCTAAAAGAGATAAGTTATAATAATAATGTAGAAAGAGGTAATGATGAATATTCTAATGCTATTGACGCCCAAAAAAGATGTCAGATTTTTAACGACGAATCAAACCATTGCTGAAGCGTTACGAATTTTAAAAGTTGTACGTTATAGCAGTGTCCCACTTTTAGATAAAGATGGATATTATGTCGGAACAATAACCGAGGGTGATTTACTTTGGTATTTAGAAGAAAACGGTTTTGAATATGCAAGTAAACATAAAGTAAGAAGTGTTAATAGAGTACGAAACTACGCTCCAGTGACGATTAATGCTTCGATGGAAGACTTAGTAACAACGTCCCTTGGTCAAAACTTTATTCCAATTCTCGATGATCGTAATTATTTTATTGGCATCGTTACCCGAAAAGATTTATTAACAGATTTCATTAATAAGTTTGCGAAAAAAGCCGAAGTTGTAAAAGAAAACCCAGTCTTAAACGCAATATATAAAAGACGGAGTATTCGTAAGTTTAAAAAGACGAAAATAAATCCAGAAGTAATTGAAGAAATATTAAAGGTTGCGCTTATTAGCCCATCAGCCGGCAATAGAAGACCGCAACATGTTTTACATATTGATGATCAAAAATTAATTAGGGAGTTAGGTAAAGTTCACCCTAAAGGCGGACAATACGATAAAGCTCCACACTTAATCCTCATATTAAACGATGATGAAATTGAAGATAACGCCTATAACGCTAATAGTAATAGCAGTGCCTTATTATTAAGTATGTTATTAGCGATTGATAGTTTTGAAAACCTTGGTGGTTTTTGGATTGCAACGAGAGAAAAAGAACACAACAAAAAGCTCTTAGAAGTTTTAAATGTTCCGCCCTCTTTTTCACTTCATGGCATGATTGCTTTTGGCGTTAAAAATGAATTTAAGGGCGCTAATGAAGCAATTGCTTTTGAGAAAATTCATAAAAACCAATGGTAAGAAAAAGAAAAAAGCGCGATTTTAAGTAAAATACCCACATTATTGTGTTATAATAATAGTTGGAGGAAGTATGGCAAAAAATATTCTAGTTGTGACAGGAAGCGTAAGAAAAACCGGAAATTCGGCCTTTCTTGCTAATGCTTTCATTAAAGGGGCACGCCACAGTGGTAATGCCATTCAAAAAGTTGAAGCTTCAAATCGGA
This sequence comes from uncultured Staphylococcaceae bacterium, assembly GCA_964438495.1. Taxonomy (GTDB): domain Bacteria; phylum Bacillota_I; class Bacilli_A; order RFN20; family CAG-826; genus UBA1361. The sequence goes on along the minus strand of CAYTKX010000011.1, from coordinate 7,691 downwards.
ACTTTTCACCATTCCGCGATAAAGAAAATGCGTGGCGGAAAGGAAAGCCAAGTTTAATTGAAGATGATTTCAATGTGCTCGCACCATACATCCATGTTTCTGATGTGTTAGTGTTAGTATCACCAGTTTATTTTGGTGGTTTTTCAGGCGCGTTAAAATTATTTGTTGATAATCTTTATGCTTATATTGTGCCGCAAAGAAAAAGAAACTTACGGTTTACAAAAGCAATTCTTTTAGCGGTTGCGCGTGATAGTAATGAAGATACATTTGTCGGCATTACCCATGAATTTAAGGAGTTAGTGCGCCAACTTAATATTCCTGAGTTTGATATTATTACGGTTGAAGGAGTCCATGAACGGGGCGATATCGAAGGTCATCCCGGACTGCAAAAAGCAATTGAACTAGGAAAGTCAATAGGTAAAGAAGAATGAAAATTTTAGTAACAGGGGGAACTGGATTTATCGGTTCCCACACCGTCGTTGAATTAATTAATGCTGGGCATGAAGTTGTCATCGTTGACAATCTTATTAACTCACAAAAAAATGCTATTTCTAAGATTAAACGGATTACGCAAGTACGTCCGCTTTTTTATAAAGTCGATGTTGGTGATAAAAAGAAAATGGAGAAGGTGTTTAATGAACATAAATTTGACGCTGTGATTCATTTTGCCGGCTTAAAAGCAGTTGGTGAAAGTGTGCAAAAACCACTTATGTATTACCGAAACAACTTAGATTCGACTTTAACTCTTTTAGAACTTATGAAAGAGCATGATGTGCGAAACATTATCTTTTCAAGTAGCGCAACAGTTTATGGAATGCCCGAAGTAATGCCAATTAAAGAAGAAGATCCGCTTGGCGATACGACAAACCCATACGCAACGACGAAATTATTTATTGAACAAATATTACGCGACTTTGTTAACGCTAATAAAGGATTTAAAGCGGTAAGTTTAAGATACTTTAATCCAATTGGCGCGCACCCTTCCAAATTACTTGGGGAATCGCCAAGTGATATTCCCAATAACCTTATGCCTTACATTAGTAAAGTAGCAAATGGGAAGTTAGAGTATTTAAGTGTCTTTGGTGATGATTATGATACGGTCGACGGTACGGGTGTTCGTGATTACGTTCACGTTGTTGATTTAGCCAAAGGCCACCTTCTAGCGCTTAAAGCCTTTAGTTTTGCCCCAAGTTACAATTATTACAATTTAGGGACTGGCCACGGCACGAGTGTTTTAGAATTAATTCACGCTTACGAAAAGGCGAATAAGATTAAAATACCGTATAAGATTGGTCCGCGAAGAAGCGGGGATATCGCTACGAGTTTTGCAGATGTTACAAAGGCAAGAAACGAATTAGGATTTAACCCTCAATATTCAATAAAAGACGCTTGTCGTCACGCCTATTTATTTGAAAAGAAACAAAAATAAATTAAATCACCTCCGAACCGGAGGTTTTTTGTAGTTTACTACAACTACTAATATAGTGATAATTGAAAATAAACCTAATCTTTATTTTAGGTGGTAGAATTAATAAAGGAGCGATATTATGGATAAATATTTAAAACAGTATGAAATAAGTAATTTATTAACGCTTTATGGCGCTTACTGGCCATCATTTAAGGCTGACGCTAATGTGCTTATTGTTACCGGAATGGAAGAACATGCTTTCCGTTATCAAGACTTTGCTTTTTTCTTAAATAATGAAGGCTTTGACGTTTACTCCGTTGATTATTACGGTCAAGGGGAAAATATTACTTATGGCGGGATGGTTAAACAAGAAGTTCCCGTTAATGCTTTTGAACTATTTGTTGAGCACCTTGGCCAAATTGCAAGTGAGATTAAAAAAGATGGCAAACCACTTTATATTTTAGGGCATTCAATGGGTTCATTTTTAACCCAAAGATTTTTACAAAAATTTCCAGGTCTTGCGAGTAAAGCAGTTGTCGTTGGTTCAAACGGACCAAGTATTCTTTTTGGTCTTGGTAAATGTGTAGCCTCTTTAACGGTTACCAAGAAAAATCGCAATAAAACGAGTAAATTACTCGCTTCACTTTCAATTGGTAGTTACGCTAAAAGCATTAAAAACGCTCGTACCCCTGCTGATTGGTTAAGTTATGATGAGCAAAACGTTGATGCTTTTTTAAATAATCCCCTTGATGGCGGTCCTTCAAGTAAAGGCTTTTATCAAGAATTATTAAAGGGCACAAGTAGTCTTTATAAAAAGAAACGCTTTGATGCCGTTGATCGTAATTTACCGATTCTTTTCCTTGCTGGAGAAGATGATCCAGTTGGTGGTCACGGTAAAGGGGTTATTAAATTACATAAGTTTTATAAAAAACTCGGCTTTAACAATGTAAATATTAAATTATATCCGCATATGCGTCATGAAATATTAAATGAAACGAAGAAGAAAGAAGTTTTCGCCGACGTGCTGAACTTTTTAAAATAAGGAACTTTAATGGCGAAGAAGAAGGAAACAAACCCGGTAATTACTGAAAACCGTAAAGCAAGTTACGACTATTTTTTAAGTGACTTTTTAGAAGTTGGTATCGTTTTAACGGGCACTGAAATTAAGTCGATTCGCCATAGCGGAACTTCTTTAAAAGATACGTATGTTGCTTTTCGAAATGGGGAAGCTTTCCTTGAAGGTTTACATATTGCCCCGTATGCTTTTGGCAATATTTTTAATCATGAGCCGCGGCGTAGTCGTAAATTACTCATGCATAAAAAACAAATTGCTAAATATGCTTTAGAAGCGCAAATTGCCCAAATGACCGTTGTTCCAACAAAAATGTATTTTGTCCGCGGGCGCGTTAAGCTTACCATCGCCTTAGGTAAAGGAAAGAAACATTACGACAAACGTGAAACAATTAAAGCGCGTGAAGATGAGATTGCAATGCAAAAAGCTAAACGCCGCGGTAATGAAGAACATGACTAATAAAGAAATTGCTTTATATTTAGAAAACACCCCGTCGCGTTATGATGACGCTAGTTTTTTATCATTTATTAAAGAAGTAGGGATGCCGCTTTTACCACCCGCTATTCATATTACCGGGACAAACGGTAAAGGAAGCAGTGCTCGCTATTTAGCGCTTACTTTAGAACATAGTGGCTATGAAGTTGGTTTATTTACCTCGCCCCATTACTTAAAAGTGAATGAACTTGCAACAATTAATGGGGTCGAAATAAATGATAACTTTATAAGTAAGAAAATAGTTGAGTACGATAAGTATTTTAAAAAGTATGGCTTATCCGCGTTTGAAATAATGACATATATTTCCTTTTTATATTTTGCGTCAATGAAAACCCATTATATTATTGTTGAAGTCGGAATGGGTGGCCTTCATGATGCGACTAATATTATTACCCCAATATTAAGTATTATTACGAATGTTGGAAAAGATCATATTAAAGAAATTGGACCCACCTTAAAAGATATTGCCATTCATAAAGCGGGAATCATTAAAAAAGAAGTGCCGCTTATTGTCGGTGAAGTACTTAGTGACGCCGAAAAAGTAATCATCGCTAAAGCGAAAAAAGAAAAGGCACCTCTTTATAAAATAAATTATGATTACACGATTATTCAAAAGACCCTAACAACGACAAAGTTTTCGTATGATGGTACTAATTACTTACTTGGTAGTGGCGCCTCTTACGAAGTAAAAAATGCCATCTTAGTGCTTAACGCTTTAAAGATATTAAAAGAAGCAGGTGTTCATTATACGGAAGAAGCTTTACAAAAAGCATTGCTGGAAGAGACTTTTCCAGGGCGCTTTAGTGTCGTTAGTCTAAACCCACTTGTAATTGTTGATGGGGCGCATAACCCCCATGCCTTTATTTCGCTTTTAAATGATTTAAAGGCGACGAAAAAGAATTTAATTGTTATCTTTGCCGCTTTTAAAGATAAAGACTATGAACAAGAATTAAACTTATTATCGCTAAGTGGAGCCCGGATTATCCTTACGACCTTCGATCATCCCCGAGCGGTCACTAAATTTAATAGCGACTTACCGTTTTATAAAGATCATGTTGAAGCGATAAAGCATGCTTACAATAATTTAAAAGGAGAAGACTTATTATTAATAGTAGGATCGCTTCATTTTGCCATTGCGGTAGTAAAGGAATTCCGAGGAGGTCTTTATGAATAATACACGGCGAATTGTAACTTCGATTACGTTAAGTGGTTTATTTATTGCATTATCCGTTATCTTACAACGGTTTTTAGTTATTCCTTTTGGTACGCCAAGTTTATATCGGTTATCGCTTGGTAATGTACCGATTATTATGGCTTCATTATTTTTAGGGCCAATCTATGGCGGCATTGTCGGCGCGGCAAGTGACCTTTTAGGGGCAACCTTATTCCCGGTTGGTAATCTGCTTGTGTGGCCAATTATAAGTTCAACGCTTTACGGTGTCGTACCATGGCTCTTTTTAAAGCTTATCATCGGCGTTAATAAGAAAATGAAGTTTCCACTTTTATACCCTTTTCTTGGTCTGATGTTTCTTGTTTTAGAACTTTATATATTCTTAAACAATGAAGTGCGGCATCCGTTTGACCGCACGAGACCGCCTCTTGTTTTTACTACCGAAGTACGCATTATCTTTACGCTTATATTAATTGCCCTTATTGTAGGCCTAATTTTAATATTCCACTATTTAGAAAAAAGATATGAAAAAGTTGTAGAGACTAAGTATACTGGGCGTCCTTCCGAATTAGCGTTTGCGATTTTACTTATGGCTTTAGTTGTTGATGTTTTATATTCATCGTGGTGGAAGATGCATGCCTTTAAAGCTGACTTTCTAGTCAGTGTCTTTTTCCACACCGCAATCATGTTTATTCTCTTACCATTCCAAACATCAATTCTTGGTATTTTAGGAAACGTCTATGCGAAAAGTAATGTTGCGCGCATAAACGAGAAACCAAGTGATATTGAAACAGGTAGCGAAGAATAACCCCGACGCTTATCATAAATTGCATTATTAATTAAAAATACCGCGGAAACGCGGTATTTTCTTATAAAAAACGGTCTTTTTTAACTAGCGAATAAAAACTACTAATAAACTCCTAAAAGTAGTTGACACATTATGTCTAAATTAATACATAGTATTAATTGTTCTTTTATCAAAACGCTTTGTAAATATAGGGGTCGTCATTTACAATATCACTAATGAAAAAGAAGGAGCAAAGCCATGTTTGAAAAAAAGTATTTATTTGAAGAACCAACCCCCAAGACGAAAGAAGACGAAGAAGTTAAAGAAGTAGCCCAAGCGCTTGCTCTTTATGAAAAGCATTTAGAAGATATTCATTAATATTTAACTTTTAAATAAGGAAAAAATAACGCCTTCGGGCGTTTTTTTGTTCTTTTTTGCTAAAATATAATACGAGGTATTAACTATGTATAATAAATGGTGGCATGAACGGGTTTTCTACCAAATCTATCCCCGGTCTTTTAACGATAGTAATGGTGATGGCATTGGTGATATTCAAGGAATTATTGAAAAACTACCGTATTTAAAGAAATTAGGTATTGGGGCAATATGGCTTTCCCCGCTTTACGCTTCGCCAAACTATGATATTGGCTATGATATAAGTGATTATAAAGCGATTCATGAAGAATACGGGACCATGGAAGATATGAAGGCGCTTATTAAAGCCGCTGCTGAACTAGACATTAAACTCGTAATGGATTTAGTAATCAACCATACGTCTTTTGCCCATAAGTGGTTTATCGAAAGTAAAGACCCGGAAAGTAAGTATCATAAATACTATTTTTGGGAAAAAGGAAAAACGACAAAAAGTGGGAAAAGATTACCGCCGAACAACTGGCAAAGTATGTTCACGGGAAGTGCGTGGGAATATGAACCATCAAACGACATGTTTTATTTACACCTTTTTACTAAAGAACAACCTGACTTAAATTTTGATCACCCGCCGGTTATTGAAGAAGTTAAAGATATTCTTCGCTTTTGGCTTGATTTAGGAATTGCCGGCTTCCGCTGTGACGTTATTAATTGCATTAGCAAAAGAAGTTTAGAAAACGGGCGCCCTAAAGTATATAAAACCGGGCAAGAACATTATTTAAACACTCCAGGATGCCATTTAATCTTAAAGGAGCTACATAATGACGTCCTCTCTAAATATGACGCCTACACCGTCGGTGAAACGATGGATATCACTATTCATGACGCTAAAGAGTTTTTAGATAATGAATTAACCCAAGTGTTTGCCTTTGATCAAGTCGCAGTGGACCATCGAAGCCTCCCATTATTCAAAAAGAAGTATAAACCTAAAAACATGATAAAAGCTTTAAAAAAGTGGCAAGATACGATTGATTGGAACACTTTATTTTATGAAAACCATGATGTTCCGCGTAGTATCAGCAGATTTGGCAGCGCTAAATATCGCTTTGAAAGTGCGACTGCGCTTGCCGCCTCCATCTTATTTTTAAGAGGGACACCCTACATTTATCAAGGTCAAGAAATTGGGATGACAAATGTCGCCTTTAAGGGGATTAATGACTTAAATGATGTTAGTTCGATTAATGTTTATAACTTACTGCGTAAACTATTATTCCCCAAAAAACTTGCCTGGCGGTTCGTAAATAACTTTACGCGTGATCACGCACGAACACCAATGCAATGGGATGACACAAAGCACGCTGGGTTTACCAAAGGAACACCGTGGCTTATGGTAAATCCAAACTACAAAGAAATAAATGTCGCCGCTCAGCTAGAGGATGAAAAATCTATCTTACGAAACTATGAAAAAATGATTGCCTTACGGGCAAGTGATATTGCGCTTACTAAAGGCAATTTAGTCTTTTTAAAATCGCATAAAGATATATTAGCAATCAGCCGTAAACTCGGTGATAGTCAATATTTAGTGGTCATTAATTTAGGAAATAAAAAACGGAAACATCGCTTAAATATTGATGGCGAATTGATGTATGGAAATTATGGTGAATATTTTGATAATCAAAAAGTACTACGACCATACGAAGTGCAAGTAATTAAACAAGCTTAAACAAAGGTAATTACACATTTAGAAAAGTGCAATTATGTTATAATTGTCAAAGGTCGGAGGTAGCAAATGAAACGATTAGATTACATTAATTGGGATGAATACTTTATGGGCGTTGCCATTCTTTCGGCGAAAAGAAGTAAAGACCCTTCGACACAAGTGGGCGCTTGCATCGCTGATCAAGATAATAAAGTAGTAAGCCTTGGCTATAATGGGATGCCCCGCGGCATTAGTGATGACGATTTACCGTGGAACAAAGGTGAAGACATTGATAATAAATATCTTTACGTTTGCCACGCAGAATTTAATGCCATTTTAAATACAAGAGCGGGTGCCTCACTTAAAGGTTGCCGCATATATGTCACTCTTTTCCCGTGTAATGAATGCGCAAAAGCAGTCATTCAAACTGGCATTAGTGAAATTATCTATCTTGATGATAAATACCATGACGACCTTAATATGCGCGCCAGCCGTCACATGTTAACTTTAGCAGGAGTAAAATTAACACCTTTTAAAGGCAAAGTGTTAAATCCAAAATTTGATGAATAAATATGCATTAGAAGTAAGTAACTTACGTTACTCATATGACCGCAATGTTGAAGTTTTAAACGACATATCTTTTAACGTGCAAGCAGGAACTTATGTCAGTGTGATTGGCCATAATGGCAG
>CAYTKX010000010.1:0-15488 GCA_964438495.1 uncultured Staphylococcaceae bacterium | reverse complement strand
TTTATAAGATTGGCTACTTTTATGAAAATGGTTTAGGAGTAACTAAAGATGTTACCAAAGCCTTCACTTTCTATGAAAAGTCTGCAAATCTTGGTTATGTTAAGGCTGAAGTAGAAGTTGGCAAAGCCTATATCAGTGGTCGTGGATTACTCCGGGACCTTGGAAAAGCGAAAGAATATTTAGGTAAAGCCGCCGCCAAAGGTGATCGAGTCGCGGCGCGTATTTTACGAGATATAGAATAGAGGTATTATGGAAGAAAAGAAAATAGTTGAAGTTACTGAAGAAGAAGTAACTCCAGCAGAAGAAGTACAATCTTTTGCAAATGAAGATGTCGTAACTGAACATAAAAAAGAAGTTAAGTATCCTGAATTAGAAGACCATAAAAAGGCGTTTGTGAAATCATACAATGCATCGCGGTGGATTAGTTATTTATCATCCGCAATCGTTATTGTTATTATCATTATTGCGTATGTAGTTATTTTCCCGCTTAACCCACCAACTGGAACGTGGGCCGGTGTCATTTTAATTATCCTTACGCTTATAGGTTCCTTTGTGTTTTCAAGATTTCATCGTAATCGGTTAACAAGTCGCATTAAAAAGTATATGGCAGATTATAACTTGTCAGTAAACGAAATTGCGCTTGCGGATTCAAAAATTAGTAATTATGCCTTTGATTTTGGTGGAGAAATTCCTAAAAAATCATTTACCGACGCTCGATTATTAAAAGATATAATTGATACTAATTCACGTAATTTATCAAAATATAATGTCGGGCGCTTTGATGTTGAACTTGCTGACTTTGTCGCTTACCGTAAAGATGGTAAAAGAGCTAGAGCAGCCTTTTTAGGTAAATTTATAAGTGCCACCGCGAGTGAAAGTATTGAAGGACGGGTTGTTTTATATTTAAAACCAGACCAAACATTATTTAAAGAAGCAGGCGGACCAGATGATGTCGCTGATTTAGAATTACTTGATGATAAACCACGTTATCTTCTTTACGCTACTAATAAAGAAGCGAAGAAGAAAATGCCTTTAAAAGCCATTAATGCTTTGCTGGAAATTGTTCCTGATCAAGAACTAGCAGACGTCAGTGTTTCATTATATGAAAACAAAGTAGCAATCACTTTAACATATAGCGATGCCTTAATGGTTGTGCCTTATAAAGAAGAAGTTCCAAGTGAGGCAATCTTTAAATTTAAAGAACACATTACTAAAGTTAACAATTTTCTATCACTCTTATAAGAAATTTTGCCGATAATATGTTAAAATCAAACCATCAACTGAAGGTTTGGTAGTTTTTTATGAGTATTAAAGGTCGATGGATAAGAATCCAAAGTTATAAACATGATGGCGCGCTACATCGTTTTTGGCGTAAAAGTTTCGTCTTAGAGAATAATGATAAATGGTTAATTGTCGGCTCAAGTAGCACCCAAGTAATTGAAGGCAATGGCCGGAAATGGTATACAAGAGAACCGGCGATAACGTTTTTTAGTAAAGATGATTGGTTTAATGTTATCGGCATGATCAAAGAAGAAGGTGTTGTCTTTTACACAAATATTGCTTCACCCACACTTATTGATCGCGGTATTGCTAAATATATCGATTACGATTTAGACGTTAAACTCTTTACGGATGGTGGAATTAAATATTTAGATAAACATGAATACTTACGTAATATTGAAAACTACCATTATTCCAAAGAACTATCAAAAATTATTGAATATAAGCAGTCACAAGTTGTGAAAATGATGAATGAGCACACTTTCCCATTTGATATTGCCGAAGTTAAAAGATTATATGAAGTGTTTCTAAAAGAAACAGTTATTGAATAAAGTGAATTGAAAAGGAAGTTAAAACCATTTAATCGTGGTATAATCTTTTCGCATTATGAAGCACACATTTAAAAGTAAAAACGAACTAGAAACCTTAACCCTTGGTGAGAAACTCGCCTCGCTTTTAAACGTTGGCGACGTTATTTTATTGACTGGCGATTTAGGCGCAGGCAAAACAACAATCACAAAAGGAATTGCCCGTGGTTTAAACATTACTGAAAAAGTAAATAGTCCTACCTTTAACATTATGAAAATATATTTAAAAGGAACGACCCCGTTATTCCACATTGACGCCTACCGTTTAGAAGATAACGAAGATGATATCGGGCTTGATGAATTCATCGGCGGAGAAGGAATCACCGTCATTGAATGGCCGTTATACATTAAACACTTATTACCAAAAAGTGCTTTAGAAATAAACATCAAACATATAAGTCTACAAGAAAGAGAAATCACTCTCTTAGGTGAAGGCCATTATGAAAAGATTATTAACGCTATTGCGGGGGTTTTTAAATGATTAGTCTCCTTCTAGATTCTTCAAGTAACCGGCTAAGTGTTGCAATCGCAAAAGGTGAAAAAGTTATCGCCTATTACGATGAAAAAGCTTTCCAAACGCAAAGTGAATTATTAGTCGCTAAGATTAATGAACTTTTAAAAGAAACGAATATTAGGCCGCAAGCAATAACTAATATTGTAGTCGCCTATGGACCTGGCTCTTTTACCGGTGTTCGCATCGCCGTCAATGTCGCAAAAATATGGGCATATGCTTTAAAAATAAACCTTTATAAAGTTTCAAGTTTATATGTATATAAAAACAACTTGCGACCAACAATATGTGTGTTAGACGCTCGAAATAACCGCTCTTTTGCAGGGATATACACTCAAAATGAGGTTATTTTAGAAGATACAATTCTCACTAACGAAGAAGTAATGCATTATGTAAATGATAAAGGTTATGCTTTAGGGGGCGAAACAAAGCATTTAGGAATAAATGCTATTGCTTATGACCGTTTTGCCAATATGTTAGAGGCTATTAAAGAAGAAAATAAAGTATATGACATCGCCGCTTTTAAGCCGGTGTATTTGAAGGGTTAATATGAACGAAGAAAAGAAACTTATTATTCGTCCGATGACATTTAGCGATATTGAAGCCGTTAATGATATTGCCCATTTAGTGTTTCCAGATCCGTGGCCACTAAGTTCTTACACTGATGAACTAAATAATGATTTAGCCTATTTCTTTGTAATGACTTACGCTGAAGTCGTCATTGGTTATATTCACTTTTGGGTAACTTTTGATAGTGTCTCCATTGTCCAATTTGCAATTCATCCCAAACTGCAAGGTAAAAAACTTGGCACCTTATTAATGGCCCACTTTTTAGACCGTGTTGAAAGATTAGAAGAAATTAGAGCAATCACTTTAGAAGTACGTACCCATAATGACCCCGCAATTGCATTATATTTAAATCATGGCTTTAACATTATTACCACGAAGCGTAAGTTTTATTCCAATGGTGATGATGCTTACTATATGGTAAAGGTGGTGCGAGAATGAAAGAGCGTTTAATCTTAGCAATTGAATCAAGTTGTGATGAAACCGCTGTCGCTATTACTCGGGGCGGCAAACTTTTAAGTAACGCTGTTAGCAGTCAAATTGCTATGCATCAAAAATACGGTGGCGTAATGCCCGAACTTGCTTCGCGTCTTCATACCGAAAACATTGTTTTTACTTTAGATAAAGCTTTAACTGATGCTGGTGTATCTTTAAGGGAAATAGATGCCTTTGCGGTAACACGTGGTCCGGGATTAATTGGAGCATTACACGTTGGTTTACAAGCAGCTAAAACCCTTGCCTTAATTAATGATAAACCCTTAATTCCAGTTCATCATTTAGCGGCCCATATTTACGCAGCTGAGTTTGTTACTCCACTTAAGTTCCCACTTTTAGCGATTGTAGTAAGTGGTGGTAATACGGAACTTGTTATTATGGAAGATCATTTAAAGTTTAAAACAATCGGCGAAACAAGAGATGATGCGATTGGCGAATGTTACGATAAAGTCGCTCGTGTCTTAAAACTAGGTTACCCAGGTGGTATTCCAATTGATCGCCTCGCTAAAGAAGGAAAAGTAACGTATAAATTACCAAGTCCAGCGTTAAAAGAAGGATATGACTTTTCTTTCAGCGGTTTAAAAACCCATGTCATTAACTTAGTAAATAATACATTACAACGGGGCGAAGAAATAAATGTTAAAGATTTATGTGCATCTTTTCAAAAAGTCGCTATTGATGCGGTCGTCACCAAAGGCCTTGCCGCAGCCCAAGAATATAATGTTAAGCAAGTAGTAATTGCCGGGGGCGTAAGCGCAAACTCATATTTACGAAGTGAAGTGTTAGAAAAATTCCCGCAAATTAATGTCGAAGCAGCGATTCCCCCATTATGGTGCTGCACTGATCAAGCAGCGATGATTGCTAAACTCGCCGAACACTTATATGAGGCAAAAATCTTTGCAAATTATGACCTTGGGGTTGATCCAAACTGGGAAATCGAAGATTTTAATAATTATTAAGATATAATAACTAATAGAGTAAAGAGGTGAAATTATGGTAACGATTAAAGAACTATACGCAAAACTTGCAAACAAGACTTTAAAGTCTACAACTTTAACATTGCACGGATGGGTTAAAACAAATCGTAATAATGGAACAATCGGATTTATCGAATTTAGTGATGGTTCCGCTTTTAAAACAATCCAACTTGTCTATGAAAAAACAAAAGTTGATAACTTTGCAGAAATTGATAAATTAAGAACCGGCGCGGCTCTTATCGTTAACGGTACATTACTCCTTACCCCTGAAAATAAACAACCTTTTGAATTACACGTTAAAGAGTTAGAAGTAGTAGGTGATGTCGCTGAAGATTATCCGTTACAAAAGAAAAGACATTCCCCTGAATTTTTACGGGAAATTTCTCATCTTCGTCCACGAACTAATACATTTACCGCCTTATTTAGAGTGCGGAGTGAATTAACTTTTGCGTTACATAAATACTTCCATGAACAAGGTTTTATTTATGTGCATACCCCAATTATTACGGGTAATGACGCTGAAGGGGCGGGTAACGTTTTTGATGTTGTTACCGAACATAAAAACCCGCACCATTTCTTTGGTAAAAAAGCTTCCCTTACCGTATCTGGGCAACTTCATGTTGAACCGTTTGCCTTAACGTTTGGAAAAGTTTATACATTTGGACCAACATTCCGCGCTGAAGAAAGCAATACGACAAGACACGCTGCGGAATTTTGGATGCTTGAACCGGAAATGGCTTTTACTGACTTAAAAGGAAACATGGATGTCATTGAGGATTCGATTAAATACGCGGTTAAATATATTTTAGAAAAATGTCCCGATGAAATACTATTTTTCACAAAGTTTTATGAACCCGGGCTTAAAGACCGCCTTGAAGCTTTAGTAAGTAGTAACGTAATGCGCATTACTTATACAAAAGCTGTTGAAGTATTAGAAAAAGCCCAGCAAAAAGGCCATAAATTTACCTTTGATAAAATATTCTGGGGCATGGATCTTGCAAGTGAACATGAGCGTTATCTATGTGAAGTATATACCGAAGGTCCCGTCTTTGTGACGGACTATCCTAAAGATATTAAAGCATTTTATATGCGGCTAAATGATGATAATAAAACAGTTGCCGCTTGTGACCTTCTCGTGCCTGGTGTTGGGGAATTAGTAGGAGGCTCACAACGGGAAGATCGTCATGATTTGCTCGCTGAAAGAATGGAAAAACTTGGCAACTTAAAAGATCTTGAATGGTATTTAGATTTAAGAAAATATGGAGGCACACCGCACTCTGGCTTTGGTATTGGGTTTGACCGCTTATTAATGTATGTAACGGGTGTGACTAACATTCGTGATGTTCAACCATACGCCCGTGTGTTTGGTGGCATTAAATATTAGGAGTTAATATGAATAAATTAGGACAAGACGTTACTCCCAATAAAGAAGAAACTGCCTTACGTGGATATAAAAGACGTAATAAGATTTTAATTATTATTATTTTCTTACTAATTATTGTAATTGGCATTCAAATTGCCGTTATGTTAACTTAATTATTCAGTTGCTACTGGTGGTGCTTCTGGTTTATCAGGGACATTGATGCCGCTTTCTTGCAGTTCACTTGGGGCACCAGTTAAATCACTTAATTTATATGATTTTAAATCACGTGTAAACATCTTTTTGCTATGTTGAATAATATAGATGGTCCGTGATAAAAACCCTAATACTTGAATAATAAATAAGATAATAATGACAATGGCAGCGATAGCGAGAATGTAACTTGGAATCGCCTTTACACTAAAAAATGCCTTATGTAAAACTGGTGGCCAATCACTAATGACACTAACGCCGAAAAGCTTGGTTCTTGGCGTATTAGCGAAATCAAAAGTATAAAATAAAGTCGTAAATCCTTCTTCGGTTTGATCAAAAAGATTTAACCAATGACGATAGAAGATACTAACAATACCATATATTGAAAACCAAATAATAATGGCAATAAATGTTTTCGAAAATTGCCGATAAAATTCAAGTCGTGATTTACGATAAGCATTTCTTCTAAATTGTTGAAGTGAAGATATATAACCGGAATCAACTTGAGTGGCCATAAGGCGCCCAATATCTGCACCTTGTGAGGCCATCGCTTTATTTAAACCTTCATATATTAAACCAAGTAAGAAGAAGACAATAATAATTATGAAAAAGAGAATGATTAAAAACCGTTTTTCATTTTCGCTAAGTTTAAGTAAGATTGGTAATAATGAATTCATTATTTATCCTCCTCTTCCTCAACTAATATTTCTTCTGGTAACGAAGCTTTAAAATCTTGTTCCGTTAATTGTTGCATTTCCGGTTCAGCTTTTTGATGTTCAACAAAAGTAATTGGTGTTTCTTCTTTTTGTTGGACTGGCACTGCATTTAAGATAATTGTCGTTTGCGGTTGAACGATTGGTGCAGGTTGCGCCATTTGACTTTGCTTTTTCTGTTCTGCAAGTTTTGTGCTTGCCGCAATATCAATTTCTGTTGGTGATAAAACACTCTCACCCCGTAAATATGCAGGAATTGCAGCGAATAAAGTGAAAAAGTATGCCCCGAGCGCATAGATTGTAAATAAAAGAAAAGCGACTACCCAAAAAGGCAAGATGAAAATGAACATGATTCCTTTGCCTAGTTTCTTAAATAATCCCGCCATCTTTTTCCTCTTTTTTCTTATTACTAATATATAACCATATATTGTGTCCAATCACAATAGGAATAACCCCAATTATTATACCAAAATAGAAAGGTAAAGGCGTATTGTTTTCAAAAATTGCTATGCCAATAAATGTAAACGCCACCGCTAATGTTAAAGAAAAAAGCATCACGGTCTTATTCTTTTCGAATAAAAGCAGTAGCTCATAAACACTTAGAAAGAGGGTAATAAAGAGTAACGCTAAGGCGATATTTTCAAAAAAGAACATAAAGATAATAACAAGTACTAAGAAGAAAAGAGTAACTAGACCAATATATTTAAAGGGTGCTGATATAATTTCGATACGAAAATATTTTGCATCCATGGTAATTATTATTAAGGTGATTAAAGTTTGCATAAACGCAAGTAAGGTTAAAACACTGGGCAAAATTAGATTACCAAACGCTAAATCATTAAAACCGATAAACGAAGCAAAGACATTCAAGAAGTCAATACTATAAATAAGATTAATAACCGGGATCGTAATAAGAAGGGTTAAAAGGTTAACAGCGCTTACTCCTAACAACAATAAAATATCACTCGCGTGAACACGAATTAAAAATCCAAACGCTAAACCGCTTGTTAATATTGGTAACAAGAAGAAGAGAGTGTTTTCAATGTTTGCTAAATTTAAGACAAGTGCGAGAAGCATCGTCCCTAAAAAGTATACAAGATAGTATTTTATATCAATATTGATAGCGACAATAATACTTGCTAACGGTAAAAAAAGCATAATTAGTAAGCTAAAAGCAAACAAATAACTGCTAAAGATTGCAAAAACCACATTAATTGCAGCCATAACTGCGCCAAGCGCTAGTTGGTGAGTACGCGAAAGATTATGTAATTTCATAGCATTATTTTAACACAAAAATTAGTTTATAAGCTCGGGCAGTCGCCACCATATTATGATATAATATGTAAGATATGAGTATGTATAAAAATTTGAATGAACGACAAAAAGAAGCAATCACGACAAATGATCAATATTTAAGAATTATTGCTGGTGCAGGAAGTGGTAAAACAAAGGTTTTAACAACACGCATTGCATATTTAATTGAAGAAATTGGTGTTCCAGGCAGTCGCATCATCGGTTTTACTTTTACAAATAAAGCAGCCGAAGAAATGTCTGGTCGTTTGAAAGCTTTACTCAAAAGAGAACAAGTACAAGCCCGTCTTTCCACCTTCCACGCTTTCGGAGCCCGTTTTTTACGTGAAGACATTGGCCTATTAAAGCGCTCCACGGGCTTTATTATTTATGACGAAGAAGATGTTAAAACGTTAATTCGTAATATCGCCGTTGATCGTGGTCATGAAAAACGGGGCGATGTTAGTAAAGCCGCCATTGAGTTTATCGGTTATCAAAAAGAAAAAGGTAATGATGCTTTTGCGTATAAACCGCGCATCTATGGTCATGTTAATGAAGTAGAATTAACGGAGATTTGGAAAGAATACGAAAGACGTCTTGAACAAATGGGTTGTTTAGACTTTGCGGACTTAATTAATAAAACAATTCAAATATTAGAAGAATTCCCTGCGGTACGGGCAAAATGGCAAAATCGTTATGACCATATTTTAGTAGATGAATTTCAAGACACAAACGACATTCAATATCGATTGCTAAAACTTTTAATGCGTCCTGAAACCGCTCTTTACGTTGTTGGCGACCCCGATCAAACAATTTACACATGGCGTGGTGCTAACGAAGGCATCATTATGAACATGGATAAAGATTTCCCGGGAACTAAAACCGTAATTCTTAATCAAAATTACCGTTCGACCCAACAAATTCTTAATGCCGCCAATAAACTTATTCAACATAATAAAAACCGGGTTGAAAAAGATTTATTCACAAGTAATGATCAAGGTGACCCTGTTGTTTTATATGTTGCCGAACGGGATATCGATGAAGTTAAGTGGATTTATGATCAAATTATATCAATGCGGCTTAATGTTCCCGGCTTCTCATATCGTAAAGTTGCCATCTTAATGCGGGCAAACTATTTAACATTACCATTTGAAAAATTCTTTATTCATAAAAATGTACCGTATCAAATATATGGCGGCATTCGCTTCTTCCAACGACGGGAAGTTAAAGACATCCTTGCCTTCTTACGAATTCTTCTTAATGAAAAAGATAATATTTCGTTTGAAAGAGTCATTAATATTCCGCGACGCGGTATTGGTGATATTACTTTAGAAAACATCAAGATTGCGGCCTTAGAAAACGAATACTCGATTCTTGAAACAGTGCGTCATGTTCCCGATATTAAACTATCCACTAAATCAACTGAAAGTTTAAAAGAACTTTTAGATATTATTGATGAAACAAGACTAAGACTTCAAGAAAAACAACAAAGCATCGGGGCAATTATCCGTGATTACATTACAAAAATAGGTTATTTTGATTACATTGATCAAATTGAAAAAGATGATGAAAGACGCGAAACAATGCGAGCCAACGTCCATGTTTTAATTGAAGATATTGTCGAGTTTGACAAAACATATCCAAAAGCAACCTTCCAAGACTATTTAGAAAACGCAAGTTTACATAGTGGTCAAGATGATGTCGCAGAAGGTGAATATATTACACTTATGACCATTCATATGGCAAAAGGTCTTGAATATGATTACGTCTTCGTTTCTGGGATGATTGAAGGCGTGTTTCCAAATCAACGCGCAGTCTACGAAGCAGGTCACGCTGGAGAAGAGGAAGAAAGAAGATTATGTTATGTTGCCTTCACTCGGGCGAAAAAGAAACTTTTCGTTACTGCGAATAGTTCATACAACTTTGCAATATCAGCAGGAGGAAGAGTGTCACGTTTTGTCGAAGAAGCCGGATTAGAATTACCGCGCTTTAAAAAGTACCATGAAAAATATGGCACGCCAACAAGACCGCCCCGTGTTACAAGAGATGATGTACCACACTTTAATGAATCGTCATCATATGATTACACGAGTGATTTCCCTTTTGCGGTCAATGACATTATTGAACATAGCGCTTTTGGATCAGGTATTGTTATTGCGATATTCCCAACCCAAACCGTAATTGAAGTTAGATTTGATGATGGCCAAGTGAAAAAACTTGTCGCTACTCATAAATCAATTAGTAAAAAGTAAGGAGATAATATGGATTATAAAGAACGTATTAATTATTTACGCCAAGCGTTAAATCAATATAACTATGAATATTATGTTTTAAACGAATCTAGTGTCTCTGATGCAACGTATGACAGTATGATGCAAGAATTAATTGCTTTAGAAAATGCGCATCCTGAACTTTTTGATAAAAATAGTCCAAGTCAAAGAGTCGGTGGTTTTATCGCCACTGAATTTAATAAAGTTACCCATAAAGCGATGATGCTTTCGCTTGCCAATGCATTTAATGATGATGACTTAATTGATTTTGATCGTCGCGTAAGAAACGTTACGGGGCAAACGGAAGTTGAATATGTCGTTGAATTAAAAATTGATGGCTTAGCGATGTCATTAGTTTATGAAAATGGAGTGTTAAGTTATGGCGCGACAAGAGGCGACGGTGAAGTTGGAGAAGATGTAACAAGTAACATTGTTACGATTAAAAGCATTCCTTTAACTTTGAAAAAAGATTATTCTTTTGAAGTGCGGGGCGAAGTATTTATGCCTAAAGCTTCATGGCAAGCATTAAACGAGGAGCGGGAATTAAATGGCGAACCATTATTCGCTAATCCCCGTAACGCTGCTGCTGGTTCAATTCGCCAACTTGATTCTAAAGTTGCGGCAAGTCGAAAACTTGATGCCTTTTGGTATTACTTAGTTAATCCTTTAGAGTATGACATTAATAAACACGATTTAGCGTTGAAGTTTTTAAAAACGCAAGGTTTTAAAATAAATGAAAAGACTAAAGTTTGTAACGGAATTAATGAAGTTATTACCCATATTAAAAGTTTAAATGATAAACGCCATGAGTTTCCTTACGAAATTGACGGCATTGTTATTAAAGTGAACAATATTGATTTATATGAAAAGCTTGGATTTACTGCGAAAACACCACGGTGGGCTATTGCCTATAAATTCCCACCCGAAGAAGTAGAAACTGTATTAGAAGATATTTTCTTTACCGTTGGTAGAACGGGTAAAATAACTCCTAACGCCCTATTAACTCCCGTTTTTGTAGCCGGCTCAAAAATAAAACACGCGACACTTCACAATGCAACTTTTATAAATGACCGTGATTTAAAAATTGGTGATCACGTCTTAATTCGGAAGGCGGGCGACATTATTCCCGAAGTTTTGCAAGCGGTAAAAGCAAAAAGAAAAGGTGACGAATTACCGTTTGTAATGATTGAAAATTGTCCGGTGTGCGCTAGTCCTTTAACCTTTAAAGACCCGCTGCACTTTTGCTTAAATCCAATGTGTCCTGCTCGTCACGAAGAAGGGTTAATTCACTTTGCAAGTCGCGGAGCGATGGATATTGAAGGACTTGGCGAACGCATTGTGGAAATATTATTTTCCCAAAATCATTTACGAACGATTGCTGATGTATATTCACTTTATGAACATAAAGATGCCTTAATGGAAATAGAGGGTTTTGGTGAAAAATCAGTCGAAAAGCTACTAAATGCTATTGAATTAAGTAAAACAAGGTCACTTGAAAAACTTATTTTCGGTTTAGGGATTAAAGAAGTCGGTGCTAAAACTAGTAAGGTATTAGCAAGTAAATTTAATAGCCTTGATAATTTAATGAAAGCTACGGAAAGCGACTTATTAAAGATTCGTGATATCGGTCCGGTCGCCGCTAGCTCACTTGTTAGTTTCTTCGCTAATGAAGAAAATATTAAACTAATTGAAGCCTTAAAAGAAAAAGGCTTAAATACTCTCTACTTAGGACCACCGGTTAAAGAAGATTCGTTCTTCTTTGATAAAACAGTCGTTATCACCGGTAAGCTAAATCAATACAAACGGGATGAATTAACGAGTATTTTGGAAAGTTTAGGTGCTAAAGTGGCAGGTAGTGTCAGCGCGAAAACTCATTTAGTGATTGCGGGTGAAGACGCAGGCAGTAAATTAAAAAGAGCGCAAGCCCTTAATATAACAATATTAAATGAAGAAGAATTAATAGAGCTTTTAGAAAAAGCATGATATATTACTAGCGAGGTAAAAGATGGATAAAAAGATTATTAAAGAACTAGCGAGTGAACTTTATATTTCACTTACTCCCGAAGAAGAAAAAGAATTTAGTGAACAATTTGCTTATTTTAAAGCGCAGGCTGCACTATTAGAACGGATTCCCCATATTGATGACGCCGAAGTAACTATCTTTCCGCATGTGGAAAAAAGAAGTTACCTCCGGGAAGACGAAGTAATCGACACTTTACCGGTAGATGAAATATTAAGCAACAGTAAAAACGCTAAAGATGGTTTTGTAATTGTGCCGAAGGTGGTTAAATAAAATGAGTTATTTAAATTTAACAATAAGTGAACTTCATGCCCTCTATGTAAGTGGGTTAACAACACCATTAAACGTTGTAAATGAAGTAATTTCTGCTTTAGAACAAGATCAAAACAATATATTAGAACAAACAATGTTTGAAGAAGCCCGCACTTTTGCTGCTTCTTTAAAAGAAGTTGAAGTTGATAACTTATTATGGGGTATCCCTTTTCTTGTCAAAGATAACATTGCCACAAAAGGAATTGAAACAACAGCAAGTAGCAACATTTTAAATGGCTATGTTTCGTTATTTGACGCTGAAATAATTACAAGACTTAAAAACCAAAAAGCAATCCCAATCGCTAAAACAACAATGGATGAATTAGGGATGGGTGGTCGTGGAATGACTGGTCATAAAGGAATAACCTTAAATCCATATAGTAAAGAAAGTAATCGAATCGTTGGTGGTTCAAGTAGCGGAAGCGCAAGTGGTGTCGCAAGTGGTTATGTCCCGTTTGCCTTAGCAAGTGATACAGGTGATTCAATTCGCAAACCAGCAAGCTTTGCCGGTTTAGTCGGATATAAACCAACATGGGGCGAATTATCCCGCCACGGTCTTTTTGCCTTTATGCCAAGCCTTGATCATTTAGGGTTTTTCACTCGTTCCGTGTTTGATGTAAGTTTATTATATGACGTAACGAAAGGTTATGACGCTAAAGACTTTACATCAAATATTAAAAAGAGCGAAAATAGTGTTGAAATGTTAACTAATTCTTTAAAAGGACGCAAAATTGCAGTCATTGAACCCATTTTTGCAAAGTTAAAGAATGAAACATTAATTAAAGAATTCCATAGTTTAGTAGCGAAAATGGAAGCAAAAGGCGCTAAAGTAACATTTGTAAAGTTTGATGAATCATTACTTGATGCAATCTTACCGACATATTTAATTTTAAGTTGCAGTGAAGCAACCGCGAGTAACGCAAACTTAACTGGTGTTAACTTTGGTAATACAAAAAGCGGGGAAACGTATGAAGATATCGTTTTAAATACGAGAACCGCTGGTTTTTCTAAACAGATTAAATATCGGTTCTTGTTAGGCAACTATTCATTACGAAAAGATAATAAAAATAGTTACTATAATCGTGCCCAAAAAGCACGGACCTTAATTGTTAAGGCTTTTAATGAACTCTTTAATGAATATGATGCCGTTATGTTACCGGCCGCGCCAAGTCATGCACCGCTTATTGAAAAAGCACCCGAACCAAATAGTGAAGTGGAAAATAATTTCTTAGCGATTGCAAACTTAGGTGGTTTCCCGTCTCTTACCATTCCATTTGCCCTTGATAAAGGATTACCGCTTGGCGTTAATTTAACGGGCAAAGCTTTTAATGACGGACTTATTCTTAATCTTGGTTATCAAATTGAAGAGTTAACCGGTTTATATAATTTACATGTGGGGCAAAGATAATGAAATACGAAGTAATAATTGGTTTAGAAATCCACGTTGAAACGAAGACAAAGACGAAAATGTTTTCTGGAGCATCAAGTGTTTTTGATTCACCCGCAAACTCAAACGTCAGTGATATTGATATGGCGTTCCCAGGAACAATGCCGGCTGTTAATAAAAAAGCAGTAGAAAACGCAATTATCCTTTCCCATGCTTTAAACATGGAAATTGATCACGAATTACATTTTGACCGTAAAAACTATTTTTATAGCGATTTACCTAAAGGTTATCAAATTACCCAAGATCGTCGCCCAATTGGAAGCAATGGTTATCTTGATTTAGTGCTTGAAAACGGCACAAAAAGAGTAAATATTGAAAGACTTCATATGGAAGAAGATACCGCAAAACAAATTCACCTTGCTGAATTTACGCTTATTGACTATAATCGCGCTGGATTACCGCTTGTAGAAATAGTTACTAAACCTGATATTCGCAGTGGCGAAGAAGCAATGGCGTTTGTCGAAGCTATCCGCGAAATAGTTACTTTTACGAATGTAAGTGACGGTAAAATGGAAGAAGGCTCCTTACGCTGTGACGTTAATATTTCTTTAAGACCAATCGGTAGTGCTAAGTTTGGCACTAAAGTCGAAGTGAAAAACTTAAACTCGATTTCCAATATTGGCAAAGTTATTGACGCGGAAATTAAAAGACAAAGTACCTTACTTGATGAGGGTAAAGAAATACTTAGCGAAACAAGAAGATATGATGAAAGTGTTAAGGACACAGTCCTCATGCGCTTAAAAGATGATGGCGTTGATTATAAATATTTTCCCGAAGGAAACATTGCCCCAATTACTTTAGAAAAAGATTATGTCGCTAAAGTAATAAGTGCGATGCCGGAATTACCAAATGAAAAAAAGAAACGATACTTAAACGAGTATAAGCTTAATAACCACGAAGTAAATATTATTTTACAGTCTAAAGATTTAACGCTTTATTTTGATGAAGCAACAAAGTTTACCACCCACTATAAAACACTTATTAACTGGGTTATTGGTGAATTAAGTGCGTATTTAAATAAAGAAGGTAAAACGATAAAAGACATCAGTTTAGTGCCGCAAAACCTTGCTAAACTAGTAAATTTAGTAAATGATGGTAAATTATCAAACGCCCAAGCACGTGAAGTATTTAACGCCATTGTTATGACAAATGATGATCCAGAAGCCAAAGCCAAAGCTTTAAACTTAGTCCAAGTAAGTGACACTGATTTCATCTTAAAAGTTATCAACGAAGTAATTGATGAAAACTTAAGTGTTATTGATGATATTAAAAACGGTAAAGACCGGGCCATGGGCTTCCTCGTTGGCCAAGTAATGAAGAAAACGAAAGGCAAAGTTAATCCTGCGCTTGCTAGTTCATTAATGAAAGAAGAAATTAATAAAAGATAGAAAAAGGGTGTTCCTTGCCTAACCACCCGACCAAAACAAGGAGAGGTATGAATAAGA
>CAYTKX010000009.1:0-15977 GCA_964438495.1 uncultured Staphylococcaceae bacterium | reverse complement strand
GTCGCACAATATGGTAAAATATAACCGGTATATTTATGAGTTATCGATTTTTTGGGACGCTAGTAAATGATAGTTTAACATTACATAGTGATGATATTTTTCATTTAACGAAAGTGTTACGGGTGACTAAAGACGAACTAATTGAAGTAGTATGCGATGATAAAATATTTTTCACAACCGTTAAAAGTTTTAATCCGTTTACTTTAGAAGTTAAAGACACTAAAGTGTTAAAGTTAGATGATATGGGTAAAATTACACTGCTTTACGCTTTACCTAAAGGTGATAAACTTGAGCTTGTAATCCAAAAAAGTGTGGAACTTGGGGTTAGTGAAATTATTTTAGTCGACACCGAGCGTAGTATTGGTAAACTAAAAAAAGATAAACTTGACGCGAAGCTAAGTCGCTTTGAAAAAATAATTAAAAGTGCAGCGATGCAAAGTAAACGTAATTATTTACCAAAAGTTATAGGTCCGCTTTCTTTTAAAGAAGCGCTCGAACTAGATTTTAGTCTTAAACTATTTGCCCATGAAAAAGCAGTGCTCCCCCTTGCTAAAGTACTTCGTGAACGATACGAATTACCTAAGACGATCAGTTTATTTGTGGGGCCTGAAGGGGGCTTTAGCGAAGAAGAAGTTAAAAAAGCGGTCGCTAGTAATTATTTAAGTATTAATTTTGGGGCCACGATCTTACGCAGTGAAACAGCGCCTTTATACGGACTTAGTGTCTTAAATAACTATAAAGAAGGGTTAAAAACATGAAAATATATGATTTATTAATTAATAATCGGCGGTTACATTTATTAAGTAATAGTCGCGAGCATCAATATTACCTTGAAAACGAAGGAAAACTAAGTTTAACGCCCGACTTTTTACCGTTTATTAAGGCGAGTGACGAATTTAATTTAGTGCAGGCTAATATTATTATTGAATCCATCTTAAAGTATGAAGAAATAATCGCGTTCTTTGAAAATCAAGATAAAAAAGAAGAAGCATTTACCGTTGAACCGTTATTTATCTTTAATGATGTGCCAATCTTTTGTCCCCTTTTTAGTGTAAGCAATAATTTATTACTCGCTAATAATCAAGATATTAAACTAAATCTTAATCATGACATTATTGATCTATTTGAAACGTATAACTTTGCCTTATATGAATCAAAACTTACAAGTTTAGTAAAGGTTGGTGAAGATTTACATACAAGAGCGTATTATCATTATGATTTTCACACTATTTATATCGTTAATGATCAAGGACGGCTTGATATCCGCATTAGCCTCTTTGATAAACATATTAAAAGTCCTGATTATCGCAATGTTATCGAACGCATTAAACCCGTTATTAAAGCATATTACGAAAATGATCAAATTGGCTTTATTAATGCCTTAGTCTATGAAAAACTTATTAGTCATAAACTATTTAATAAATATTTAGCCTATATCAAGAGGAAAAAAAGAAGATGATAAAGACTTTTGTCAGTGTAACGCTTGGCTGTAAAGTCAATGCGTATGAAGTTGATAGTTTAACGAATGAATTAATTAAAAATGGGTACACACATGCCTTAAAAGATGATGAAGTAGGTATTGCCCTTATTAATACGTGCAGTGTCACTAGTAGCGCCGACCAAAAAAGCCGGCAACAAATAAGAAGGCTTGCGAAAAAATATCCCCGCGCCATTTTAATCGTCATGGGTTGCTACGCCCAGATTAATGTTGAACTTGCGGAAACAATCCCCGAAATTAGCATCGTGATCGGCACGAGTAATCGCCGCCATATTTTAAAGTATATTGAAGAATACAATAAAACGAAAACCCAAATTGTCGCTGTTGACCGCGAATCACGCTCTTTTACTTATGAAGAATTAAATGCGCCAAGCTTAACAAAGCACGCCCGCGCCTATTTAAAGATTCAAGACGGCTGTGATCAATTTTGCACGTTTTGTATTATTCCCTTAACACGCGGTAAATTACGCTCGAGAGCCCCTAAAGACGTCATAAAAGAAGCACAAACTTTAGTGAAGAAAGGCTATAAAGAAATAGTCTTAACTGGTATTCATACTGGTGCTTATGGACTCGACTTAAAAGATATAAGCTTTAGTGATCTTGTTAAAATGATCCTAGACGCCTGTCCCACACTTTATAAATTACGGATTTCTAGTATTGAAGAAAATGAAATCGATGACGCATTACTTTTTATGATGCAAAATGACGAACGGCTCGCCCGCCATCTCCATATCCCCCTCCAAGCGGGGAGTGATGAAATCTTAAGACGGATGAATCGCCGTTATGATACAAAAGGTTTTCTAACAAAAATTAATAAAATACGTGCTGCCGTGGGCGACGTTGCCTTAACGAGTGATGTTATTGTCGGTTTTCCTGGAGAAAGTGACGCTGATTTTATGGACACATATAATTTTATTAAAACCGTTAATTTTAGTGAACTCCATGTTTTCCCTTATAGTGTCCGCTCAAAAACCCCCGCGGCTTCTTTTAAAGATCAAGTAAGCCCGGCCACGAAAAAAGCGCGCGTCCAAAAACTTATCACTTTAAGTAATGAACTAAAAAAAGCTTATAGCGAAAAATATGTTGGCCAAAAGTTAAGTGCGCTCATTGAAACGTATGACGCTGAAAAAGATCTCTACATTGGTCACACGAGTAATTATCTTGATGTTTATGTTAAAAGTAAGCGGGACATTACTCATGAGGTAGTGACGATTGAATTTGGGCTTGAATTATCAAAATTAATAGACAGTGTCTAAAAAATAGTGGCTATTTTGCTATCATATAATCAATATATTTAAAAACTTACTATAAAATGTCTAAATTAGTTGACAATGTATTTTCTCTTGCTATAATTACTCTAGTCGAAAAGGAGGATTAAGATGGCAGTTCAACAACGTAGAGGTTCTAAAACGAGAAAACGCTTACGGCGCACGCACTTTAAACTAGAAGTAACTGGTTTAACAACTTGTCCAAATTGCGGTACGTTAATTCGCGCCCACCATGTGTGCCCTAAATGTCACCATTATGGTGGTAAAGACGTAATTACGAAAGAAGCACCAAAAAAAGAAACAAAAGCGAAAGCTAAAAAGTAAGCGTTCGTAAAAAAGATAAATTAAGGAAGTTATGCTTCCTTTTTTTATTAATAATTAATAAACTATTCATCAATCTTATCTTTAAACCGCTAATAAGTTGTATAATAAGTAATGGAGGTAATTATGAAAATTAATAAATTAATTGATCACACGCTTTTAAAGGCGGAAGCGACACCTTCACAAATTACCAAACTTTGTGAAGAAGCCTTAAAATATGACTTTAAGAGTGTTTGTGTCAACCCTGGTTATGTTCCTTTAGCCAGCATGCTTTTAGCAGGCAGTGATGTTTTAGTGTGTACTGTCATCGGTTTCCCCTTAGGCGCGACCAGTAGTGAAAGTAAAGTGCTTGAAGCATCAATCGCCGTTGAAGAAGGGGCAAGCGAAGTCGATATGGTCATTAATATCGGTAAACTTAAAGCCGGCCTTGATTTAGAAGTATATCAAGAAATTCGCGATATTAAAGTCGCAGTCGGTGAAGATATCGTCTTAAAAGTTATCATCGAAACAAGCTTATTAACTGAAGAAGAAAAAGTAAGAGCCTGTATCTTAAGTAAAAAAGCAGGCGCTGACTTTGTCAAAACGAGTACCGGATTTAGCACCGGTGGAGCGACTGCTGAAGATATCGCCTTAATGCGTAAAACTGTTGGTAGTGAAATGGGTGTTAAAGCAAGTGGCGGCGTAAGAACGATGGCGGACCTTGAAAAAATGGTCAAAGCCGGGGCCAATCGCATCGGTACGAGTAACGGAGTCGCTTTCTTTGAAGGAAAAGTAGGCTCAGGTTACTAAAAGAATTATTTTATGGTTACATTTGCAAAAGCACGTCGTTTTATTTATTTATACTTAGGGGGCTTAATCTTAACATTAGGCGCCCTTGCACTTTGGATTGTCCTTTTAGTGACGTCACCAGGTTCGAAGATTGGTGATATTGTGCTCTTATCTATTCTTTTCTTCATTTTAATCGGCGGAGAAGCGCTTTTTATTGGGTTATACTTATATCGTCCGGCGACTATTTTATCGTTTGATGACGAAAACGTATATATGCATTTAAGTAAAAAGAAAACCATAACGTACCCATTTAGCGATATAAGTTCGTTTGGCAGAGTGCGCCATAACTTAGTGCTCGTCACCAAAAGTGGTGATGTACGTATCATTCGCTTTTTAAAAAATGGCAGTGAAACAGAGGCCGCACTTAAAACTGGACTAAACGCCTTTATTACGAAGCATCCTGATCGTTATTTCACCAAAAACTTGTTAAATGGCGATAATAAGGATGAAAGTGTTAAATAATGACGGAAAATAAGGAAAAAAGTAAGTTTTGACTTGCTTTTTCTTTATAACTACCTATAATAATTAAGTGCAACTAGCAAGGGAAGGGGTGTGACTTTATA
The DNA here is from genome assembly GCA_964438495.1 of uncultured Staphylococcaceae bacterium. Taxonomy (GTDB): domain Bacteria; phylum Bacillota_I; class Bacilli_A; order RFN20; family CAG-826; genus UBA1361. The sequence goes on along the minus strand of CAYTKX010000009.1, from coordinate 11,499 downwards.
TGCCAAAAACATTTGTCCGTGAAAACGAATCATTAGATGAAGCTTTAAAACGCTTTAAAAGACAAGTAAATAAAGCCGGTGTCCTTTCTGAAACTAGAAAACGTCAATATTACTTAAAACCAGGTCTTAAACGGAAACTTAAAGCCGAACAAGCGCGCCGTAAAGCCCGTAAAGGCTAAAATAAAAAAAATGAAGTCATCCACAGTGATGACTTTTTTCTTTTAGGAAATATAAAAGATTGCGGTAATCCGCTAAATTTTGTTGTACCTATTAGTATGACATTTAAAAAAGTGCTTTTAGTGCAAAGTGGAGAAAAAGATTGTGGTAAAGCGGTATTGCGGATGCTTCTTGCTTATGTCCATAATTCAAGCGCTTTCCTAACGCTCCCCTTAAATCAAAATTTAAATAACATGCTCGCTATTAAAAAAGTAGCAGCCGAACACGGGGTCATTTTAGAAGGGCGGAAGTATGAAAATCCCACTGATATTTTAAAAATAAAAGACCCTTTCATTATGCAAATAACACGTAAAGGCGTGCCTCATTTCGTCTTAGCGAAAGTAAAGAAGGGGAAACTTCAAATTAATGATCCAAGCGGCGAATTTTATGTTTTATCGCTTAAAAGCCTTGAAAAGTATTTTAATGGTAGTTTATTAGTAGTAAATTGTGTAGAGAAATGTAATATTCCGCCAAAGCCTCTATTTAAGTATACGAAGAAACCGTTATATATACATGGGCTCTTTTTGCTTTTTATCGTATTAGGCTTTTCTTTTTTAGGGCTCCCTAATATCGATCTATTAAGTTACATCTTTTTTACCCTCGCATCGGTCCTAAAAATTGTTGAGCAACAAATGATTGTCACTAGTTTCATGAGTTTTGACATCTTTTACATTAGCCCAAAGTTTAATGAGTATCGTAATGATTTCCCGAAAAACTTTAATGCTTTACAAAAGGCGAAAGAAAAAGTTTTTGCCTATCCTTTACGGCAATTTACTTCCTTTTCAACAATTATCTTTATTTCAATCCTGTTACTTATTAATAATATCCTTTTATTTGTTGTCGCCCTTTATTTAATCTTTTTTGCGTTGATTGATCATTATTTAACAAATCGAAACGGGGAAAAAGAATGGGCGATAAATAATAGTTATGATAATTTATTGACGGTTGCGCACACTAAAAGAGAAGAACACTATAAAAATTTAATAAAAGACTCGGCCAAAATAGCGAAAAGACATATCTACCGTAATGTGATTGTTCATTTTAGCTTAGGAGTGCTTATTATTTTATTAATGTATTTTAGCGATACCTTTACCTTAAACTTTTTAACTTTCTATTTCTTTGGCTTTGCCTACTATTATTTTGAACTCAAAAAACTACTTTCCCTATTATTCACTAAAAAAGACTATTACCAAGCAATAAATATCATCCTTCACAAGTGAAGAAAGGTATAAACTCAATCTAAATTATGCTAAAATAAACTATATGCAAAAGTTAACGTTAGAGTTTTACGATGATTACGCCCCAACCTACACAAAATACAAGGCCATCTTTAAAAGGATATTCGTTAAAACTTTAAAATTGCTTGATTATACGCATCATGATTACTTGCTTGAAGTAAATATTGTCGATGAAGAAACAATAAGGACGATAAACCGCGATTACCGGCAAAAAGATTATGTAACTGACGTTATTTCCTTTGCTTTTAATGATGAAGTTGCCGGTGAAGTAGTTATAAAAGATGCGCCCGTTACCCATTTAGGAACAATTCTTATTTGTGCCCCGAAAGCACATAGTCAAGCAAATGAATATAACCATACAGTTGAGCGCGAATTTAAGTTTTTATTCACCCATGGTTTACTCCATTTATTAGGATATGATCATGAAAGTAGTGAAGAAGAAAAAGTTATGTTTGCGTTGCAAGATAAAATAATAGGAAAAAGAGGGACCAATTTATGAAAAAAGAAGAATTAATCGCCTTAGCAAAAAAAGCGCGGGAAAATGCTTATGTACCGTATTCAAAGTTTAAAGTTGGCGCAGCTTTAATTACTAAAGACGGCAAAGTATACTTAGGAGCGAACATTGAAAATGCTAGTTATCCGCTTTGTATGTGTGCAGAACGTAATGCTTTGTATAATGCGATGAATCATGGTGAAAAGAAAGAAGACTTTGTGGCAATGGCTGTCAGTGGCCAAACAAAAGGACCAATTAGTCCGTGTGGTGCCTGTCGCCAAGTAATTAGTGAACTTTTCCCCAAAGACGCCCCCATTTATTTATCAAACTTAGAAGGTATGATTCAAGAAACAAATGCGACCGAACTTTTACCCTTTGCCTTCGATGATAGCGATTTATGATTAAAAGTGGCTTTGTAACGATTGCCGGACGTCCTAACGCTGGTAAAAGCACGCTTTTAAACACGATTTTAAATGAAAAGCGGGCGATTGTCACTCCGAAACCACAAACGACAAACCGTAATATTCAAGGCGTGTATAACGATTTACGGGGCCAAATTGTCTTTATTGATACCCCAGGTATTCATAAACCTAAAACAATATACGGCGAACATTTAAATAAACAAGCTTATAAAAGTATTCGCGGTAGTGAAGTAACGCTTTTAGTGATTGATGCGAGTGTAATTTATGGCGCAGGCGACGAATATTTATATCAAAAGTTAAAAATTGATAGTCCTTTAATTATTGTTTTAACAAAAATTGATTTAGCAAGCGCTGAACATGTCGCACTTATTAAGGCAAAATGGCGGGAAAACTATAAGGAAGCACCAATTATTGAAGTAAGCAGCGTTAATAACTTTAATATTGCTGAACTCGTCACCTTAATCTTTGATCATTTAGATGAAGGACCACTTTATTTCCCTGAACCTGAAGATTACGAAATAAAGCTAGAACAATATATTAACGAAATCGTACGTGAAAAAATTATCATGCTTACCCATGAAGAAATCCCCTATAGCGTCGCCGTTACCGTTGATCACATTAATAAAAATGAAAAGGATATTGAAGCTTTTCTCACCATATATTGCGAAAAAGAAAGCCAAAAAGGGATTTTGATTGGCAAAGGCGCGAAAATGATTAAAAGAATTCGCCTTCAATCGCAATATGAACTAAGTAATTTCTTAAAGAAACCGGTTTTACTCGAAATTCTTGTCAAAGTTGAACCAATGTGGCGCAGTGACCCGAAAATTTTGAAAAAACTATTAGGTATTTAATGGAAGCAATTATTATTCGTTTAACGCCCTATAAAGAAAAAGACTATATTGTCAATGCTTTAACAATGGAAGGTTTAATTACTTTTCGGGCAAGTGGGGCATTAAACGTAAAAAGTAGTTTCGCGGGTAAACTATTTTTATACGCCCTTGTTTTTGTTGAACTTAAAGAAACAAAGGTTGGTTACACCTTAGTAAGTATTAAAAACTTAAATAATATTGCGAAAATCTTCACTGATTATGACAAAATAATTACCCTTAATTTAATCGGTGAAATAATGATAAGAACCTTAAAAGATGATGAAACAATTAAAGAAGCGTTCCCGTTACTTAAAAATACCCTCACTGGGCTCGCGACAACGAGTAATCTTTTATCATTAACCTATCTTTTTCTTACTAGTTTATTAAAAGTTTTAGGGCTTGGTTTTGTTATTGATCGCTGTGTTATTTGTAAACGGCAAGACGATATTATCGGCATCTCATTTCATGATGGCGGCCTTGTTTGTAAACATTGTCAAAATGCCTTTACAATGCACTTAAATGAAGAAGATATTAAAAAAGTTCGTTACGGATTCATGATCAATAACGATCAACTATTCCGTCATGAATTTAAAGATGAAGAGATAAAAGAATTACTGCAAAGATTCATTCTTTATCTTGAAGAAACATATAACTTTAAAATTGTAAGCAGTGCCTTAATAAAATAAGTTTACTACACTGATAATGGGTTGACAAGACTACTTTATAGTAGTATACTTTTTAAGCGTTATGGAGGAATTATGCATAAACATTCATTTGAAAAAATTGTAAACCATTTAATTACGAGCGGCTTTGTATTTCAAGGCAGCGAAATATATGGGGGCTTAAGTAACACCTGGGACTACGGTCCATTAGGAACAAGTGTTAAAAATAACATTAGTAACTTATGGTGGAAGAAGTTTGTCACCGAAAGTACCCTTAACGTCGGAATTGACGCTGCGATCTTAATGAACCCGAAAGTTTGGCACGCGACTGGCCACGTTACAACCTTTAACGATCCTTTAATCGACTGTAAAAGTTGTAAAGCGCGGCACCGGGCTGACCAATTAATTGAAAGTCAAATTAAAGATGCAGAAGTAGCAGGACTTAGTAATGAAGCTTTAACCGCCTATATTAAAGAACATAATATTAAGTGTCCCGTGTGTGGTAAAAAAGATTTTACTGACATTCGGAAGTTTAATATGATGTTTAAAACACACATCGGCGTGACTGAAGACAGTCAAAATGAAGTGTATTTACGGCCAGAAACTGCGCAAGGTGTCTTTGTAAACTTTAAAAACGTCCAACGGACAATGCGTAAGAAAATTCCGTTTGGCATCGCTAATATTGGTAAAGCGTTCCGTAATGAAATTACTCCAGGAAACTTTACATTCCGCACCCGCGAATTTACGCAAATGGAATTAGAATTCTTCTGTAAACCAGGTACTGACCTTGAATGGTTTAAATACTGGAAAGATTATTGCATTAAGTTTGTCGAAGATTTAGGTATTAAACCAGAACATTTACGCTTCCGCGACCATACGCAAGATGAATTAAGCTTTTATTCTTTAGCCACGACCGATATTGAATATTTATTCCCCTTTGGATGGGGTGAAATATGGGGTATCGCTGATCGCACTGATTACGATTTAAAGCAACACATGGAACATAGTGGGGAAAATTTTGAATATTTAGACCCAGAAACTAATGAACGCTATATCCCATATTGCGTTGAACCAAGTGTCGGTTTGGATCGGCTCTTACTTATGACTTTAGTCGATAGTTATGAAGAAGAGGAACTTGAAAATGATACACGGATTGTTTTACGACTTGCCCCGCACTTAGCACCATATCAAGTTGCGGTCTTACCACTACAAAAAAAGTTAAGTGAAAAAGCTCATGCCGTCTTTAAAGAAGTCGTTAAAGAATTTAGTGCAGTCTATGACGAAACTGCCTCAATTGGTAAACGCTATCGCCGCCAAGATGCGATTGGAACACCATATTGCGTGACGATTGATTTTGATACATTAGACGATGAAAGTGTCACAATTCGTGAACGCGACTCGATGGCGCAAGTTCGCATCAAAATTAGTGAATTAAATAGCTATATACGGTCAAAAGTATTTAAGTAGTAGTTTTATAGTAATAAATTAGGAGAAACGCTTATTAATAACAACCGCCCATATGATGATTTACTAGCAAACGTCAACATCGTTGATATTATTTCACGCTACATTACGGTTCAAAAACAAGGGCAAAACTATCAAGCACTCTGTCCTTTCCATGATGATCGTAATCCTAGTTTAATGATTAGCCCAACGCGGCAAATCTTTAATTGCTTTGTTTGTCATACTGGGGGAAATGCGATTCGCTTTGTCCAACTTTATGAAAAGAAAACCTTTTATGAAGCGGCCCGCAAGATAGCCGATCTCGTTAATTATAAAAGTGAATTTTTCGAAAAACCAGTATTTGTACCACAGGTCGATACTGAGAAAGCGCCGCTATTAAAGGCGATGAACGATTTAGTGGCCTATTATCAATATATGCTTATTACCGAAGAAGGACAAACAGCGAAAAAATATTTATTAAAAAGAGGGCTCACCGAAGCTGACTTTAGTAAGTATCGTATCGGTTATGCTCCCCAAGACGGTCGTGAAACAATTGCCTTCTTGCAAGGTAAAGGCCACTCTTTAAAAACTTTAGAAGATATTGGGGTCTTAAGCGGTGAACTAGATACTAGTTATGACCGTAACCAAGGGCGCATTATCTTTACCTTAACGAATAGTGACGGACAAAGCGTCGGCTTTAGTGCGCGTACGTTAAGTAATGAGAAAAATGTTCCAAAATACGTCAATTCACCAGAAACAAAACTCTTTATTAAGTCAAAAGTGTTATATAACTACCATTTTGCGAAAGAATTAATGGCGGTGCAATATGTTTATTTAGTGGAAGGCTTTCTTGATGTTATTGCTTTAGATAAAGCGGGCATTAAAAGTGTTGTTGCTTTAATGGGTACCGCCTTTACAAAAGAACAAATCGCCATGCTTAAATTATTAAATAAAGAAGTACGGGTGTTTCTTGATAGTGATAACGCGGGACGGATGGCCACACTTAATGTAATTAAGGATTTAATGGCGAGTGATATAAGCTTTAAAATCGTACGCCCTAATGACGAAAACTTAGATCCTGATGACTTACTTAAAAAACATGGCAGCGAAGTATTAACGCAAGCTGCGAATACATTTATTGCCCGTGAAGACTATATCTTCGCCTATTACGAAAGCGCTAATAAGCGTGATGATATAGAAACAAATAAGCGTTTTGTCAATGCGGTTATGCAAGATGTTATCTTACATCTTAATAGTCGTTTAGAAGTAAGTGCCTTTATTGAACGATTAGGTGCTTCTAGTGGCTTTAACACGATTATCTTAAACGACATGTATACAAAAATGCGCCGCCAAAAGGATATGGAACAAAAAGCATTTGTGACCGTGAGCCAAAAATTACCGCTCCGGCAAACATTAAATAAAGTAACGCAGGCGGAACGATTTATCCTCTATCAAATGCTCGTTTATCCAGAAGCCCGCGCCTATTTTGACGCCAATGTCAAAATATTCACTTATGAAATTCATAAATATCTTGCAAATTATTTAAAAGAAATGATGCCATCCCAAAAAGTTAACTTTGCCGAAATCTTAAATGACATTAATACAAGATTTGAAGATGAAGCGAAAATTTCTGAATATACGCAAGAAATTATGGATATAGAAGCCAATATGGATAATGTAAATTATGATATTGACTTATTAAATGACGCTAACAATACTTTACAGTATGAACGCGAACTACGCATCTTAGAGCGGAATCATGAAAAAGCCCTCCTTGCGGCGAGTGATGAAACTGCTTATGCGGTGGCGATGAATAAATATCTGGTCGCCAAAAAAGAATTAATCAAAAAATACAAACGTAAATAGTAAAGGAGATTATAGTTTATGAGTAAAAAGATTGCAAATGACATCGAAGAATTAGAAGATGTCGTATTAGAAGATGATGATGAAGAAACGTATTTAACATTACCGCAAGTACGGAAAATGTTACTCGAAGAAGCCAAAAAGAATAACTATCAACTTGATCAAGATGATGTTATGGAGGCAACAAACCATCTCGACTTAAAAGAAAGTGATTTAGAAAAACTAATTACGTATTTTAAAAATCATAAAATCACCGTTATCAGTGACATTGAAAACGATGAAGAAGATCCTGACTTTACGAAATTCGTTAAAGGTGAAGATTTAGATGACGTCGATGATGACTTAAATGATGACGATGAATATGATGAAGATGATGAAGAAGCCGATTTCTCCTTTGGTGATGCCTTTAAAGATGACGAAGAAGAAAACTATGAAGAAGACCAAAGAGTGCGCACTATTTCCTCCCTTGAAGTAAAAACAACTGACTCCGTAAAGCTTTATATGAAAGAGATGGGTCGTTATAACCTACTGAAAGCTGACGAAGAAATTAACTTAGCCCGTCGCTATAAATTAGAAGGCGATATGGATGCGCGTGAAGAATTAATTAACCGCAACTTACGGCTTGTTTTTAACCAGGCAAAGAAATATTCAAGCACTAATATGCATCTTCTTGACCTTATTCAAGAAGGTAATATGGGCTTAATGAAAGCCGTCGAAAAGTTTGATTATACGAAAGGGTTTAAGTTTTCAACCTACGCAACATGGTGGATTAAACAAAGTATTACCCGTTCGATTGCCGACCAAGCAAGAACAATTAGAATTCCCGTTCATATGGTGGAAACGATTAATAAAATTAGTCGGACCCAAAGACGCTTAACCCAAGAATTTGGCCGTGATGCTACCCCGGAAGAAATTAGTGACGCTTTAATTACTTTTAGTGTTGACCAAGTAAACGAAGTGCTCGCAATTCATGCTTTAAACGATGAAAGTGCGATTACTGAAGATATCGCTGATCGTTATAAAAAGATTATGGACAATGTCGAAACCCTTAAAAATAACTTAGACCGTATGCCAACACCAGAAGAAATTAGTGAATCATTCCGTGAATTCACCCCCGCCCGCATTCGGGAAATTCAAGCAATTGCGATGGAGCCAGTTAGTTTAGAATCACCAATTGGTGAAGAAGACGATAGTCATCTTGGCGACTTTGTTGAAGATAAAGAAAATGAAACACCAACGGACTTTGTCCGCAAAAGTATCTTACACGACCAATTACGCGAAAATATGGCGGAATTTTTAACACCACGGGAAGAAAAAGTATTACGGCTTCGCTACGGGTTTGATGATGATAAACCACGGACCTTAGAAGAAGTTGGTAAAATCTTTGGAGTTACCCGTGAACGGATTCGCCAAATTGAAGCTAAAGCCATTAAAAAATTACGGCACCCTTCACGAACCAAAGGCTTAAGGGGGCATAATAATTAATGCTCTCGCCCCGTTTAGCGGCAATTGCGTCATTTATTAATGATGACGATATCGTCGCCGATATCGGTAGCGATCACGGTAAATTGCCTTTATATTTAAATAAGATGGGTCACCTTTATGTTTACGCTAGTGAAAATAAAAGTGGTCCATATAATCGATTAAAAAAAGAAATTGGTACCCCACTTAAGGGGGAAATTGAAGTTGCGCTTAAAGATGGATTAAGTGATTTACCACCCCACATTAATACCGTTATTATTGCGGGGATGGGGGGCGAACTTATTGGCGAAATCTTAAGTCGCGAATCAAGTCGCCTTGAACACATTAATAAACTCGTTTTAGCGCCAAACGGCGGAGAACAAAACTTACGCCGGCTCTTAAGCTTTCTTGGCTTTACGATTGTTAACGAAAAAGTTATCGAAGATAAAGGCCAATTTTATGAAATAATGGTGGCGATTAATGCCCCGTGCCCCGTTTGTGGCGTTGAAACTTTATTTGGGGCCATTAATTTACATGAGAAGTCTGCCCCTTTTATTAATAAGTGGCAACAAGTCTATGAACGCAATAACGATTTATTAACAAACGTTGAATTAGACCAAAAGAAACGCTCCGAATTACTCGAAATGCAAAAACAAATTGAAAAAGCAATTAAAGTTAAGGATGAATCATAATGGAAACACGAAAACTTTTAACAAAACTTGGCCGCCTTTATCCGCGGCGTATTGCCACTAAAAATAAAGATCGCGTCGGCTTTATGGCAGGTCAAAAGGTTAAGGACATTCAAAAGATTGTCTTACTCCTTGATCTTGATGACATTATCGTCGACGAAGCTTTAAGTCATAAACCAGACTTAATCTTAACTCATCACCCTTTTATTTATGGCCCCCGCGGTAAAGTATTTAAAAGAGATGAAGCAAAACGCGATTTAGCACTTAGAATCGACCGTTTACCCGTTATGGTCTATTCGATTCACACAAATTTTGATGAAGCTCCAAACGGGATGAATGATGCATTAGCCGAAGCACTTAATTTAGAAAATATTAAGCCATTAGATAAAGCACCGATGGCGCGCGGCGGAACGCTGCCCTTTAAAATGGCAAGAAATGAATTTTGCCGCTACGCTTTAAATAAACTAAAGGTTCCATACGGCTTATTAGTGGATGGCGGAAAAGAAGAAATAAGCAGCGTCGCAATTATTGGCGGCGGCGGTTCCCGCAGTTGGAGTGTCGCGAAAGAAGAAGGCTATGACCTCTACATTAGTGGCGACGCCCCACATCACGTGCGCCGTGATATATTAAACGCAGGCTACAATTATTTAGATGTCCCGCATGAAGTTGAAAACATTTTCCTAACGAAAATGAAAGAAGTGCTCTTAAGTATTGATCCAAACCTTGAAGTTATCGCAATCGAGCACGAAGCACCGCCAATAGTAGTTAAAAACCATTAAAAGTTAATTATTAGTGGTTAATTAGTAGATATATAGTAAACACAGGAGGAAATAGAGATGGAATTTGGTAAATACAATATCGAAAAAACGTTAGTCGATGTCTTAAATAAGCATGGTTATTTACAAATGAGTGATGTCCAAGCGGCAATTATTCCTCCAGCTTTAAAAGGTGAATCATTAATCGTTAAGGCGAAGACGGGAAGTGGGAAGACCCATAGTTTTCTTATTCCTTTATTATCAAGGTTAACAAAAGATGGTGGTATTCAAGCCGTTATTTTAGCACCAACCCGCGAACTTGCGCGCCAAATCTATGATTTTACGCAGCAAATTAATAAAGATTACCGCAATATTGATGTTTTATTACTCGCCGGTGGGTTAGAAAAAACAAGACACCGGGACCGTTTAAGTAATAAACCAGCGTTACTAATCGCCACCCCCGGCCGCTTTAAAGATTTATTAATTAATGAAGACGTCACCAGTTTTAAAACAGTGCATACCGTCATCCTTGATGAAGGAGATATGCTCTTAGATTCAGGGTTTTATGACGTCATCAGTGAAACACTTAACACCCTTGACCCTAAAACGGTTCAACTATTTTCAGCGACTATTCCCCAAAAACTTGCGAATCTTGTCACGTTAAAGACTGGTGTTAAAAGTGTTATTGATATTGATAAAAAAGATAAGACGAGTGAAACGGTAAGCCACTATTTAATTGATGTCCATCATCAAGATCGTTTTGGGGTTGTCGAAGCATTTATTAAACGATTTAACCCGTATTTATTACTAATATTTGGCTCCACGAACAAGGATGTTTTAGCGTTATATGAGCATTTAAGCGCCAAGGGACTAAAAATTGGTCTATTAACCGGTGAATTAGATAACCGTAAACGTAAAGCAATGTTTCGGCGTGTTAAAAACAATGAATTTCAAATTGTCGTCGCAAGTGATATCGCTGCCCGCGGTATTGATATTGCCGATGTTAGCCACGTATTAAGCTTAAGTTTCCCCTTTGATTTAGAATTTTACTTCCACCGTGCTGGGCGCACGGGACGAAATCAAAATGATGGCGAAGCATATACCCTTTTTGATCATGATGACTTACCAATTGTGGAAAAAGTGGAAGCGCTTGGCGTTTCCTTTAAAACTTTAGCCTTTAAAAAAGGTGAGTTTGTCGAAGTTCAAAAAAAAGAACGACCGAAAAAAGCCTTAACGCCCGAAAAACAAGAACTTGAAACTAAAATTAAAAAGACGGTGGCCGCGACAAAGACCAAAAAAGTGCGGCCCCGGTATAAGAAAAAAGTAAAAGAAGCCGTTGCGAAAGTAAAATGGTTCCATAAAAAGCAAACTATTAAGAAATCAATTAA
>CAYTKX010000008.1:0-17466 GCA_964438495.1 uncultured Staphylococcaceae bacterium | reverse complement strand
GTCAAAATATTGGTTGGTTCCCCGGACACATGCAAAAAGCAACGCGCAAGTTAATGGAAACATTAAAACTTGTCGATGTTATTATTGAACTTGGTGACGCTCGTATTCCGGAAAGTAGTCGGGCGACATATTTAAAAAGTATTATTGAAAAGAAACCCAATCTTTTTATATTAACTAAAGCTGATTTAGCAGATCCTAATGAACTTAAGAAATTTCAAGAAAATGAATTCGTATTAGCGGGAAATTTAAATGAAGCATCTTTTATTCGCGAAATCCTTAAAGCCATAATGAAAGCCGGGGCCCCGGTTATAGAACGCTATAAAAGACGGGGTTTAAAAGTACGACCTTTAACCGTGATGATTGTTGGTATTCCAAACGTTGGTAAATCAACGCTTATAAATAAACTAGCGGGTCGGAAAGCGGCAAGTGTGCAAAATCGCCCTGGACATACGAGGGCTAATCAATATATTAAAGTAAATAATGAAGTGGCGTTAATTGACACACCTGGCATTTTAGCGCCTAATTTTGATGATCCACTTACGAGTATGAAACTTGCCCTTGTCGGCACAATTCGCCAAGAAATATTACCCACGCACTTAATGGTTGAATATTTGCTCCCCTTTTTGCAGCTTAATTACTTAAAATTATTAAATGATTATTACAACACAACCTTGCAAAAAGACACTCCTTATCATGAAGCACTCCTTTTAATTGCGCAAAATCGCGGTATTATCGGTGAAGAACATGTAGTGCTTGAAAGAACAGAGATTTTAATCTTAAATGACTATAAAAATGGAAACATTGGAAGGATAAGTTTAGAAATCTTATGACGTATTTTGATTTCGATAATGATTTTCGTCATCGCGGTCATCTTTATTTAGTCGGTATTGATGAAGCAGGGCGTGGTCCGCTTGCCGGTCCCGTCTTTGTCGCTGCGGTTATTTTACCGCCTAGCTTTAATGATGAACGAATTAAAGATTCGAAACTATTAAGTGAAGCAGAGTTAACTGAACTTAGTGAGTTAATCAAAAAAGTCGCCCTCGATTATCGTATTGTGAGCATGAGCCCGGAAGATATTGATACCTTAAACATTTATCAAGCTACGAAACTTGGAATGCTTCAAGCATTAAATGAAATTGAAACCGAATATCATTATGTTTTAAGTGACGCGATGCCGCTTGGTCAATTAAAAGTGGGACATGAAGCGATCATTCAAGGTGACGCGAAGTCTTTATCGATTGCTGCGGCAAGTATTCTAGCGAAAGTTGCCCGTGACACATTTATGTTTGAACTTGATCTAGCCTATCCCCATTACGACTTTAAACATAATAAAGGTTATCCAACGAAGAAACATTTAGAAGCGCTTGAAATATATGGTCCCGTCAAAGGGGTGCATCGCTTTAGTTATAAACCAGTGCGCGACGCTCAAAACTTACAAATAAAATTATTTTAATGTAATAAAATCCTAGCTTTCTTTTTATTTATACTTGAGGTATTTAATTTATGAGTAAGAAAGCCCGGGATATTTTATTATACTTTGCCACAAAGTATGAAGGTGATTATCACCAAATCATAAGTGCATTACGCAATAAGGAAAAAGTTGATGAAGAAGCATATGACCAATATAAGAAAGAATGGGATAAAGTCGAAACATTAACGATTATAGATCATGATTATCCTGACATCTTTAAAACAATCAATAATCCCCCGATTGTTTTATTTATGCGCGGGGACACTACCTTATTATATAAACACGATAAATCAATCGCTGTTATCGGCGCTCGTGATTATTCTGAATACGGAAAAGCAAAAACTTTTGAATTTGTTGAGTCACTCGTTAAAGAAGATTACATTATTATAAGCGGTTTAGCGCGCGGTATTGATAGTTTTGCCCATGAAGCCGCCCTAAGTCATAGTGGCAAGACAATTGCCGTTCTAGGCGGGGGAATTAACTATCCTTATCCAGCAAGTAATAAAAAACTATATGAAAAGATTGTAAGTAGCGGTTTAATCATTAGTGAATACCCTAACTTAACAAAACCAGCCCCTGATTATTTTAAATATCGTAATCGCTTAGTCGCTGCTTTAAGTCGTGGCGTCTTAATTATTGAAGCTAAATATCGCTCGGGCACAATAATTACTGTAGGCCACGCCCTTGAAAAAGGTGGCGACATCTTTTGTGTCCCCGAAAGAGCAGGCGTCAATAGTGGATGTAATAAACTAATTAAAGATGGCGCCTATCTTGTGGAAAACGCAAGTGACATCTTTGAACATTGGCTCAATTGATATTTTCTTTTATTTATTATAAATAAAGGGAAAACCGTGTAAGTTTTACGGTTGACAAGTTCACTTTTTACCTTTATATTCATATACCGAAGGAGAGTGCCGTGAAACTAGTTATTGTTGAGTCCCCCAGTAAAATAAAAACGATCGAACGTTATCTAAGTAGTGAATATAAAGTCTTAGCGTCTTTTGGCCACATTGTTGATCTTTCAACGAAGGGCAAAGGCAGTTTAGGCATTAACCTTGAAAACTTTACCGGTGATTACGTCATTGATAAAGGTAAAGCCAAAGTTGCAAAAGCTTTAAAAGATGCAAAAAGTGACGCTAAAGAAGTAATTCTTGCCACTGACCCGGACCGGGAAGGGGAAGCTATTGCCTATCACATCGCTACCTTATTAAATTTAGACCCAAAGAAAACTAAACGTTTAGAATTTCATGAAATAACAAAAGACGGTATTTTAACGGCGCTTGAAAATCCCCGCACCATTAATTACGCCCTTTTTAATTCACAAGAAACGAGAAGAATGCTCGACCGCATTGTCGGCTTTAAATTATCCGGACTTTTAAAGACCAAAATCAAAGTCCAAAGTGCCGGCCGGGTTCAAAGTGCAGTCTTAAAAATTATTGTTGATAAAGAAAAAGAAATTGAAGCCTTTATTCCCGTTGAATATTGGCCCCTTAAAATTGAAACAACGAAAGACGATCAAACATTTGAAATTACTTTCGCAAAAAGTTATTTAGGGGAAAACAAAATAACAAGCGAAGCCCATAAAAATGATATTGTGTCTAAACTTTCACCGTCAGTCTATGTCGTTGATGTGAAAACGGAGACTCGCATCACTAATCCAAAACCACCTTTTACTACGTCTTCTTTACAACAAGAAGTCGGTGCAAAATACCGCTATTCCGCTGCGAAAACGGCGTCAATTGCCCAAAAGTTATATGAAGGGATTGCAATTGACGGTGTTGAAACCGGGCTTGTTACTTATATTAGAAGTGACTCGACTCGCTTATCACCAAGTTTTGTCGCCAATGCATCACAATATATTTTAAAGATGTATGGCTCTGAATATTTAGGGCGGGGACAAAGTCGCGGAAAAGCAAAACAAAATGTCCAAGATGCGCACGAAGCAATTAGACCTACTAATTTATCTAATTCACCCGAACGCGTTAAAAGCTTTTTAAGTAAAGATGAATATAATGTTTATTCCTTAATTTACGCACGAGCGATTGCAAGCTTAATGCCCCCAAGTCGCGACAGTGTTACGCGCTATACTTTTAATAGTAACGGAACAACCTTTAATGCGACATCGGTCGTTCCCCAATTTGCTGGCTTCCGCAAAGCATATGGTTTTGACGAAACAAAAGACGATAAAGCTTTACCAAGTATGCATGTTGGTGATGTTTTACCAATTAATAATATTATTACCGAACAAAAATTCACTGAACCACCTGCCCGTTATAGTGAAGGAAGACTTATTAAAACAATGGAAGACTTAGGAATTGGGAGACCTTCAACGTACGCTCCAACAATCGATACATTACGGAAACGGAAATATGTAACGATTGCGAAAGGCTCAATAACCCCAACCGAATTAGGGAAACGGTCCATTGATGCTTTAAGCGAATACTTTCCTAATTTAATAAGTAGTGATTATACGGCAATGATGGAACATGAATTAGATAAGATTGCGAATGAAGAAAGTGATAAAGTTGAATTCCTGAGCGAGTTTTATAAAGAATTTAGTGAGCAAGTTGATAGCGCACGGAAAGATATGCCCAAATTAGAACCTGAAAAAGTTGGTCGACCATGTCCAAAATGTGGCGGTGATCTCGTGTATCGGGACGGTAAGTTTGGTCGCTTTATCGCTTGTTCTAATTTCCCTAAATGTAAATACATTGAAAACATTATTGAATATACAGGGGAAAAGTGTCCAGAATGCGGCGCCCCTTTAATATATCGCTATGATAGTAAAGGCCAGAAGTATATTCGATGTTCCGATTATAAAAACTGCAATTACGCTTTATCGATGCGTAAAGCAAAATATAACAAGTAAACAAACATTTTCTGAATAAGAGCCTTTTTTGATATAATTTCCTTATGGAAGAAGTAATTATTATTGGTGGTGGACTAGCCGGAAGTGAAGCTAGTTTTTTCTTAGCAAATCATGGCGTTAAGGTAAAACTTTATGAAATGCGCCCCGTTTTAAATACGCCTGCTCATTATAGTGATAAACTTGGTGAACTCGTATGTTCTAACTCTTTTAAAAGTAAAGAAATTACGAATGCATGTGGACTTTTAAAAAAGGAAATGGAAATATTTGATTCATTGATGACTAAAGTTGCGGCGCAAACAGAAGTGCCAGGTGGCAACGCCCTTTGTGTGGACCGCGAAAAGTTTAGTGAGCACATTACTAAAATTATTAGAAACCATCCGAATATTGAAGTTATAAATGAAGAAGTTAAAACAATTCCTAGTGATAAAATTGTCATCGTCGCCAGCGGACCACTTACAAGTCCAACTTTAACAAAAGAACTTGAAAATAAACTTGGGGCAACTTTTTTAAGTTTCTTTGATGCAAGTGCCCCGATTATTACTAAAGAATCAATAAATATGGATATTGCTTATTTTAAATCGCGCTATGATCAAGGTGATGACGCTTATTTAAATTGTCCGTTTACGCTCGAAGAGTATCAAAAATTTCACCAAGAGTTAATAAACGCAAAACTTGCGCCACTTCGCGATATGGACAAAAAGTATTTTGATGCTTGTATGCCTGTTGAAGTTATGGCGAAAAAAGGAGTAAACACGTTACGCTTTGGACCTTTAAAACCGCGGGGCTTAGGAAAGACTAAAGATGATCGTCCTTACGCTGTCGTGCAATTACGACAAGATAATGTCATTGGTTCATTATTTAACTTAGTAGGTTTTCAAACAAACTTAACGTACCGTGAACAAGAACGAGTGTTCCGTCTTATTCCTGGTTTAGAAAACGCCGAGTTTGTGCGTTACGGATTAATGCATCGAAACACCTACGTAAATGCCCCCGAAGTACTTAACTTAGATATGAGTGTAAAAGGTTTTAATAATCTTTATATAGCTGGGCAATTAAGTGGCGTAGAAGGTTATGTTGAAAGTGCCGCGAGTGGTCTTTACGTTGCCTTCCATGTCTTAATGAAATTAAAGAATAAAAAACTTACTTATCCGCGCGATACAATGCTTGGTAATTTAGTGTTTTATATAACGCACGCTAACCCCGCAAACTTTGCACCTATGAACGCAAACTTTGGTATATATCCTGGGGCTACAAAGGCAAACCGCATGGAAATTGCACAAAATTCACTATTAAATACGAAACTATTTAAGGAAAAACTCTATGAATAGAACGCTGCAAGAATTTAGTGATTACTTAAAATATGAACGGCAGTTTTCTAAGCATACAATTACTGCCTATGTTCGCGATATTGAAGACTTTTATCGCTATCTTTTAAAGATTGAAGTCTTAGATAAAGATGTAACAAAATACGACATCAGAGCGTTTATGAAAGAAGAAATAAGTCGCGGTTTAAGTCGTAAATCAATGCAAAGAAAACTAGCGGCGATTCGTCATTATTATGTATACTTACAGCGGCACGGTATCGTCTTTGATAACCCGTTTGTCATTATTAATAGTCCAAAAGTAGACTCAACTTTGCCCCGTGTATTATACGAAGAAGAAGTTAATGTTATTTTAGAGGCTAATCGCAAACGAACTGACTTTTTAAAAGATCGTGACCAATTAATATTAGAGTTTATGTTTGCGACGGGTTTACGGGCTAGTGAAGTAGTGTCTTTAACATTACAATCAATTAACATTAACGAACGCACCGTTACTTTTATTGGCAAAGGAAATAAAGAACGCCTTGTCCCTTTTACCGAAGAAGTACAAGTGTTACTGCGTGATTATGTCAATAACATGCGTAAATTATTACTCGCTAAGCGGAAAAGTAGTCAACCGACCAATGCCCTCTTTTTAAATGCGCAAGGTAATATGCTTACGATTCAAGGGTTAGGTTATATTTTAAAATCAGTCGAACGGAAAACGGGAGAATATGTTAAATTACATCCCCACTTATTACGTCATTCTTTTGCGACAAACTTACTTGATAAAGGGGCGGACCTCCGGGTTATTCAAGAATTATTAGGTCACGAATCACTAAATACGACACAAATTTATACACATGTTAGTGAAGATAAAGTGTTAGAAGAGTATTATCACGCTCATCCAAGAGCGAAGAAAAAGAAGTAAACATACTATTACAATATTATTCTCAAGATACATAGGTTGCCTAAAGGCTTTACCTATGGTAATATATTACCGGCCCATTTTGGGCTAATACGCACACATTGGATTCCTAGTTCACGTCTACTTTGTAGGGATTAGGTTCGAAAATGTGGAGGAAAAAACAAAAAGGAGGCTCACACAATGAGTGAAGAAAAAGTCGTATTAGGCGAAGAAATCGCCGAACCAACCATGGAAGCAGTTTTACCAGATGAAAACCGCCCAGTAATTACCATGAAAAAGCTTTTAGAAGCAGGTGCCCACTTTGGTCACCAAACAAAAATCTGGAACCCCAAAATGAAACCATACATCTATGGTGCCCGGAATAACGTCCACATCATCGACCTTGAAAAAAGTATGGTTAAAATCGAAGAAGCTTACGCTGCTTTACGGGAAATTGTAACCCGCGGCGGTAAAGTCTTATTCGTCGGCACGAGAAAACAACACGCTGAATTCGTTAAACTCGAAGCCGAAAGAAGTGGTTCATTTTATATGAATAACCGCTGGTTAGGTGGTACCTTAACAAACTTTAGAACAATTTCAACCCGTGTTAAGTACTTACGCGACCTTGAAATGCAAGAAGCCGAAGGCGTCTTTGATCGGTTACCGAAAAAAGAAGCAATCTTACTTCGTAAAGAAATGAAACGCTTAAGTGATAACTTTGAAGGTATTAAAGAAATGCGGAAAACACCAGAAGCATTATTTGTTGTTTCCACAATTGATGAAATCAATGCCATCCGTGAAGCACGCGCCTTAAACATTCCTGTTTTTGCCCTTGCTGACACAAACTGTGACCCAGATGTTATCGATTACATTATTCCAAGTAATGATGACGCTACAAAAACGGTCCAATTAATGCTCCAATTATTTGCCGACGCCATCGTTGAAGCAAAAGGTGGAGTGCCTGTTCTTGCTTACACCAAAGACTTAGAACCAGATAACGAAACATTAGAAGAAGCATTAAAACATAATGAACCACGTCGTCGTCAAGACGGGGAAGAAAGACGTGGACCTCGCAAAGCGAGAACACAACATAGTGATAAACCAACGCGAGCACGTAGAGCTCAACCTGCGAAAGAAGCAGAAGAAAAAGAAGCTGAAGTTGCTCCCGTAGAAGGAGAATAAAAATGACATTAATCGAAAAAATCAAATTATTACGTGAACTTACCGGTGCCGGAATGATGGACTGTAAGAAAGCTTTACAAGAAAACGGTGAAGACGTTGATAAAGCTAAAGACTGGCTCCGTGAAAAAGGTATTACAACCGCTGCTAAAAAATCAGGACGGATTGCTGCTGAAGGCTTAACAATTGCCAAAGTAAGTGGTGAACACGCCGCTATTGTTGAAATCAATAGTGAAACCGACTTTGTAAGTCGCGGTGATGCCTTTAAAGCGTTAGTCGAAGAAATTCTTGACTTACTACTTGCTAAAAAACCAGCAACGAAAGAAGCTGCGGATGAACTTATCAACCCACTTATCGTTGAAGCAACGGTAAAAATTGGGGAAAAACTTTCCTTCCGTCGCTTTGAAGTTGTAAAAGTTGGTAAAAACGCTGCTACCTATATTCATATGGGTGGAAAAATTGCCACGCTTGTCTTATTAGAAAAAGAAGACGCTGAATTAGCCCACGGCTTAGCAATGCACGTTGCCGCCAATAACCCAAGCTACATTAGCGCAAGCGACATTAGCAAAGCTGAATATGATCATGAAAAACACATTCAACTCGAATTAGCGAAAAATGATCCAAAACTTGCTGATAAACCAGTAGAAATGCTTGAAAAGATTCTTGAAGGCAAAATTAAAAAACACTTCAGTGACTTAGTGCTTGCTGACCAAGCATACTTATTAGATGATACGAAAAAAGTTGCGGCTGTCTTAAAAGAAACAGGCAACAAAGTATTAAAGTTCATCCGTTACCAAGTTGGTGAAGGCATCGAAAAGCGTCAAGAAGATTTCGCCAGTGAAGTTCTTGGACAAATTAAATAATTAATAAACAAATTAAAACACCTTCGGGTGTTTTTTTGTGGAGGAATTTATGGTATACAAAAGAGTACTATTAAAATTAAGTGGTGAAGCATTAGCCGGTAATAAGGAACATGGGATTTATGATCCTAAAGTTTTAGCGGCCATCGCTAACTTTGTAAAATCATTTCATTTCCATAAACAAATGGATATCGCTCTTGTCGTAGGGGCCGGCAATATATGGCGCGGTAAAAATGCCAAACTTATCGGCTTTGATCCAGCGGCCGCGGATTACATGGGAATGACCGCTACTTTTCTAAATGCCCTTGCAATTCGCGACTATTTTGTGCAAAATGACATTCCTTCGATAGTGTTAAACTCATTTGAAGTTGAAGGTTTAGCACCTAAAACATCACCCGAACTTGCAAAAGCACACTTAGATAAAGGTGAAGTTGTTATCTTTGGGGGCGGCACTGGGAAACCATTTTTCACGACCGATACGGGCGCTGCTTTACGGGCGATTGATATTGGTGCGGATTTAATTATTATGGTTAAAGACGGAGTGGATGCTTTATATACGAAGAACCCCAAAGTCTATAAAGATGCCCAACGTATTGTCAGTGCGTCATACCAAGACTTAATCGATATCAACATTGAAGCGATGGATATGAGTGCCCTTGAAGTGTTAAAAAACACAAATATTCATACCTTTGTTATTGGCATGGATGAAGTTTTAAACTTCGAACCACTTGAAGAACACATGGAAATTGGTACAATTATAACGAGAGGTACAACAAATGGATAATTATAAATTACTCGCCGAAGAGCGGATGGAAAAATCAGTCGCAAACTTAAAAAGTGAATTTTCAACCTTAAGAACGGGAAGAGCTAGTGCAGCCCTTCTTGATCGCATTGAAGCTGACTATTATGGGGAAAAGATGCCAATCAACCAAATTAGTTCGATTTCAATTCCCGAACCACGGCAACTATTAATTAAACCGTATGATAAAGGCGATATTAAATCAATTATTGCCGCAATTAATGCTTCAACCTTAGGGATTAATCCAATTAATGATGGTGATACAATTCGCTTAATTTTACCGCCACTTACCGAAGACCGGCGGAAAGAACTTGTGCGCCAAGCGAAAAAGTTTACTGAAGAAGCAAAAATTGCAATTCGTAATATTCGTCGCGACATTAATAACGCGATCAAAGCAGATAAAGACTTAAGTGAAGATCAAGTTAAACGCGAAGAAGATGCAGTGCAAAAAGTAACTGATGAATTCACAAAAGCGTGTGACGAAGCGCTTAAGCATAAAGAGCAAGAAATCTTAACAGTTTAAAAGCTCTAAAAAGAAAAATCATAAAGGCCGAGTAATCGGTCTTTTTTTATGTTTAACATATTATTATGTTATCGCCACGCAAAAAGTTCGATTATTGTGTATAATTTAAGGGATGAAAAAGACAGCTTTAAACGAACAAGAAAACTTTGGTGTTAAGCATATTGCCTTTATTCTTGATGGCAATGGACGGTGGGCGAAGGCACAGAACAAACCACGCACTTTTGGTCATCGTCACGGTTTTTCAAGTCTTTTTGATGTGGCTGAAGCCGTTAATGAGCGGGGTATTGAAGTAATGAGTGTCTATGCTTTTTCAACTGAAAACTGGAACCGACCGAAAAAGGAAGTTGATTACTTATTTAAAACATTAGAACGTCGCCTTAAAAGTGTTTTAAAAAAAGTACAAAAAAATGGCATCAAGATTGTCACTAGTGGTGATTTAAGCCGTTTACCCGTATCGACGCAAGAAGCGATTAAGATTGCGGTAGATGAAACAATCAATAACGAAAACTTAATTTTAAATATTTGCATAAACTATGGGGCAAAAGATGAAATTGTGCGCGCTATTAAAAAATTAGCGAATGATAAAGACGCAAACATTTCTCTTTTAACACCCGAAACTTTCGAAAATTACTTAGATACGAAAGGATTACCACCGGTTGATTTATTAATTAGAACAAGCGGGGAAATGCGTTTATCGAACTTTATGCTTTGGCAATTAGCGTACGCCGAATTTATATTCACGCCGACAATGTGGCCTGATTATGACGCAATTACTTTAGCCCGTGATCTTGAAGAATACGCTAGAAGAACACGGCGCTTTGGAGGACTAAAATGATGGAAGAGCAAAATAACGTCCCTAAAAGACGTAAATCTACAATAAAGATTTCAATTAATGAAATTTCAGAAGCGACGAAAAAGTCGATGATTTTACGCATTATTACTTCGATTGTTTTAGCAATTATTGTTATTCCCGCCCTTTTTCTTGGCGGATGGTATTTTTTAGCCCTCGTCTTTGTTGCCGCAATCTTAGCAGTTTTCGAAATAATGCGTGGCACTAAAGTAAGTAAACGATATTGGTATATTTATTTTATTGTTATTGTTTCAACTTTAGCCGTTATCTTTTGGAACTTCTTTAAACAAAACTTTGCCGCCAATGTTAGTAGTGGTTATCGCTTCTTTGATGTTACAAAGTGGATTGTTGAAGTTGGCTTTGAAACGATTAGTGTATCAAGCTTCTTATTAGCGACCATTTTGATTGGTTTATTTTTCTTACTCGTATGGGATAAGCATTTTAATTTTGATATTGCGGCGTATTTATTCTTACTTATTTTATTCTCAGGCTTAGGCTTTCAATCGATTGTTTTCTTAAGGCTTTATCCAAAGTTTGTGGCAGTCGCTGAACCGCCTATTCAATCGAATTTGAACTTTATATCAAGCAGTTTCCTCCTTATTTACATCTTTTTAGGAACAATTATGACGGATATTGGTGGATATTTCATTGGTGTTTTATTTGGCAAACATAAAATGATTCCGCGTATCTCTCCAAATAAGACATGGGAAGGCTTTGCTGGAGGCTTGGTCTTTTCAATATTATTTAGTTTATTATTTGCGCTTATTGTTTCGTGGGCCGGACATCCCGTATTACCATTTTTAAGTCATAATGAATGGTATTACTTAGTGTTACTTAGTGTTATTATGCCGCTTGCTGCTAACATTGGTGACTTATTCTTTAGCGCCACGAAGCGGCATTTAAATATTAAAGATTACGGTTTTATTATTGTCGGTCACGGCGGTATATTAGACCGCATTGATAGTTTACTTTTAGTAAGTATTGTCACTTCCATGCTCATTATTTTAATTAATAATGGCTGGAGTTTATTAGTGTAAGGAAGGATTTTAGACTATGGGATTTTTTAGCAATATATTAAATATTATTCTCTTTTTAGTAATGCTTGGCGTATTAATTACGATTCACGAACTTGGTCACTTTATTGCCGCGAAAGCTTTTAAAGTGTATGTCTTTGAATTTGCGATTGGGTTTGGCCCAAAGATTTTCCGCAAGAAGAAAGGTGAAACATATTATTCTTTAAGAGCGCTCCCCCTTGGTGGGTTTGTAGCGATGTATGGTGAAGAAGACGAAATACCGCCGCAATACTTAGATGCAGTCCATGCGACTGACGAAAATAATGAACCCGTCATTAGCCGGAAAAGAAGTTTACTTGGTATCAATCGCGGTAAAAGAGCGATTATTATGTCCGCTGGTATCGTGATGAACTTAATTTTAGGTTATATGATTTTCTTATTTTCAAATGGGGTGCTAACACAAACGGGCGTTTCCATTAAACTTAATGTTGAAAGTGGTAGCCAAGCGGAAACGCTAGGTATTTTAACGGATGACCGAATTGACTTTGAAGAAACGAAAATTGGTGGGCGCACCATTCAATATTTTGGTGAAGGTAAACTTGATCAAACAGCAACTGAACCCGAGTTTTATGTTTTATTTTCCCCAAAATCTTATAGTGCCTTATCTTTTGGTGGCGATAACATTTTACTTGTCCGTAAAGATGCGACCGATTTATATTCTGAAAATGCTTATTATTTAAAAGATTTGACCGCGGATGACGAATTAACTTTTGACGCGACTTTCTTACGTGGCGCAGATTATGATACTGCAGAACGGTTTGTTAAGAGTTTAAGTTTTAAAACCGTTTTAAAAGACCCAAGTAAACCCGCAAGTGGTTATACTTTTGAATCGCTGGGCTTTGGGCTTACTAAACGTGTGTATCGTAATAGTTTTGCCGATACTTTTCGCTTTGCTAATCGTGACTTTGTAACGTCGGTTACCGCGGTTGGCCGAGGTATTCAATCGTTATTTACACAAGGGCTTAAAAATATAAGTGGGCCGATTGGCATCTTTAATATGTCAGCCTCGACTTTACAAAATCAAGGGTTCGGCCAGTTTCTCTTTTTATGGGGCTTAATTAGCATTAACCTTGCCTTATTTAACTTATTACCGTTCCCTCCGCTTGATGGCTGGCACTTATTGGTCGTCACTATTGAAGCGATAACGCGCCAAGAAATTAGTCCGCGCTTTAAACAAATTGCGTCACTTGTTGGGGCAATCTTACTTATTGGCTTAACAGTTGCGATTTTATTTAAAGATATCTTTTCACTTATTGGAGTGCTTCTATAGATGAATCAAATTGGTCCGCGTTTCTTTGACTCTATTGCTTTTAAAGACTATAAAAAAATAGGTCTTACTTTTCTTGAGTTTAAGAAAGTAAATGAGAAATGGGTTTACACTATTTTAAAAGAAGAACCGTGGCGTTTTAAAGATTATATTGCTTTTAGCATCGCCTTACTTAATATTGATTACGATTATCAAATTAATTATGCTTATCGAAAATTACCAACCATTAATGACGCCCTTAATTTATTTGATGCGTGGTATGAATATACTTACTTTGGTAAACATTCCTATTCTTTAAGTGCTTGGCAAAATGAAAGTATTGTCTTTACCTTTAGTGATGAGATTAAAGCATTAGACGCTAAAAATGTCTTACATGAATTTAGTTTATTACTTAGTGAATTAGCGTACAATTTCACCATTAAAAGTGAAGTGGTCGCCATTAGTGACGAAAGTGAAGACGAATTTATTATGAGCGATAATGGACAAAGTTCTTTTATTGAAGACGAAGGTGACCAAGAAGAGGAAGATCCTTTTATTCTTAGTGAAGAAGATGTCGCCCGTAGTCTTGAAGCGCATGAAGGAATCATGGATGATTTAACCGCGAATTACGAACGGATGATAAAAGAGCGAAAACGCAAAGCAAAGCGCGTTTATGGGCCGATTGAAATTAAAGATATTACACCAGAACTAAAAGGTTCATCCGTTGACTTTGATGGAGAAATATATGGTAAAAGCCACCGTATTACGAAAGGTGGAGTTATCCATACTTTTGGCGTTGGTAAAAATGGAGCAGGCATTTCAGTCCGGGTCCGGGTTAATAAACGGGGTACGAAACTTGATGAAACATTAAAAGAACTTAAAAATGGTCATTTTGTGCGTATTCAAGGTGATGTTGATATTGATACATTTCGGGGCAACGCTAATCTTTATGTCTTTGCCCGTATTGTTGATCAAATCGCCGCCCCGCCTTTACCAAGTGATGATTATGAAGGTGAAAAACGGATTGAATTACATTTACATACGAAAATGTCACCTCTTGACGCGGTAAGTGATATTGATGAATACGCAAAACTTGCTAAAAATATGGGTCATAAAGCGCTCGCGATTACCGATCACGGTGTCGTTCAAGCGTTCCCTGAAGCGCAAAAAGCAGGGAAGAAACATGGGATTAAAATAATATATGGTTCTGAACTTTATGTTATTGATGAACAACTTAAGTTTATTAATAATCCGTCACCACTTATTTTAAATAACGCTACTTATGTGGTGTTTGACTTAGAAACAACTGGCTTAAGTGCGCGTTATAACGAAATTATTGAGTTTGGAGCGGTCAAGGTTGAACACGGTTTAGTAACCGCTCGTCTTGATATTTTAATTAATCCGGGTCCAGGAAAAGAAATTCCTGATTATATTACGCGCATTACTAAAATTACGAATGCGATGGTGAAAGATAAACCGACCTTAGATGAAGTGATGCCACAAATATTAGAGTTTATTGGCGACCATATTTTAGTGTCGCATAACGCTGAATTTGACTTAGGGTTTTTAAATGCAAACTTAAAAGTTCTTGGTTATGAATCATTACGTAATCCAACGATTGATACTTTAGCGCTCTCCCGTTATTTATTCCCTGAATCACGCGGTCATCGCCTTGGGGTTTTAGCGCGCAATCTTGAAGTAATGTATGACGAAGACGCTGCCCACCGCGCTGATTTTGACGCGGAAGTATTAAATAGTGTATGGCAAGCAATGCTCACGAAACTTTTAGCCGAAGATCAATACTTAACTCACACAAACCTTGCAAAACTGCAGTTAAAACAAGAAGGTATTCAATATTTAAGACCAGTGCACGCAACTGTGTATGTTAAAAATAAAGAGGGACTTAAGTCATTATATGAATTAGTGAGTGTTTCGCACACTGAATATTCAACAGATATTCCTAAAACGCCGCGCTCTTTACTGCATGCGAAACGAAAAGACCTTTTAATTGGTTCTGGTTGTTTTAATGGCGAAGTATTTCAAACCGCTGCCCGCTTTGATGAAGATGCGCTTTTACGGGTCATGGACTTTTATGACTTTATTGAAATTCAACCATTTAGTAACTATAGCTATTTAGTGCATATGGGGGAATTAGATAGTGAAGATCATTTACGGAAAGTAATCGCGGATATTAAAAGCGCAGCCCAAAAGCTTGGTAAACCTTTAGTAGCGACCGGTGACGTTCATTACGCCTTACCCGAACAAAAGGTGTATCGCGATGTTTATATTGTCGCTAAAGGGTTAAAAGGCGTTAAGCACCCCTTAAACCCATACGAGCGCGAACGCCGTCCTCATTTTGATAATCCTGATCAACATTACCGTTCGACAACGGAAATGTTTGAAGAGTTACGAAAGTTTAATGTTTTTACAGAAGAAGAACTAAGCGATATGATTATTAAAATGCCGCATCGCATTAATAATTTAATTGAAGATATTACGCCGTTTTCTAAAGAATTATTTAAACCTTCAATTGAAAATGTTGATCAATTATTAACTGATTTAGTTTTTAATACCGCGCATGCAATGTATGGAAATCCGCTACCTAGTCTTATTGAAGACCGGACGCGGCGTGAATTAGAAGGGATTATTAAAAACGGCTACGCAGTTATTTATTATTTAGCCCATCAAATTGTTAAAAAGGCCACTGATAATAACTTTATTGTTGGTAGTCGCGGTAGTGTCGGTTCAAGTGTCGTCGCTCACTTTGCAAAAGTTTCAGAAGTAAACCCGCTTCCGCCTCATTATTATTGTCCAAGTTGTCAATATAGTGATTTTAAAAATGAAAGTGGCGTGTTATCGGGGTTTGATTTACCACCAAAAGATTGTCCAGTATGCGGTAAACCTTTAAAGCAAGACGGACAAAATATTCCCTTTGAAACGTTCCTTGGGTTTGAAGCTGATAAAATTCCTGATATTGACTTAAACTTCCCGGAAGACTTTCAAAAAGAAGCCCATAACTATACGAAAGAACTTTTCGGTGAACAAAATGCATTCCGCGCCGGGACAATTCAAACTGTCGCTAGTCGTACGGCTTACGGTTATGTTTTAAATTATTTTGAAACATTAAACATTTATCGCGATGAATTAAATAATGAAAATGTTGCCTTTATCGCTAGTCACGTCGAAGGCGTTAAAAGAACAACCGGTCAACACCCGGGTGGGATTATTGTTATTCCTAGTGAATACGAAGTTAATGACTTTACTCCAGTCCAATATCCAGCAAGTAATATTGAAAGCGACTGGTTAACAACACATTTTGACTATGATTCATTACACGATAACTTATTAAAACTTGACTTATTAGGACATAAAGACCCGGTGGCGCTTAAAATGCTTTGTGATTTAACGGGCATTAATTTTGATGATGTTCCGCTGAATGACCCCAAAGTTTTATCACTTTTTTCAAGTGTCGATGCGCTTGAATTAGCGGAAAATCCGTTGAAAGAAGTAACTGGGGCTTTAGGCTTACCAGAATTTGGCACAAACTTTGTTCGCCAAATATTAACAGATGCGAAACCAAAAACATTTAATGATTTAGTCATTGTTTCGGGATTAAGCCATGGGACTGGGGTGTGGCGCTTTAACGCTGACGAATTAATTAGAAGTGGCCAAGCAACATTAACGGGTGTTATTGGGTGTCGTGATGACATTATGACGTATTTAATTCGCCAAAATATGAATGAAAAAGACGCCTTTAATATTATGGAAAGTGTTAGACGCGGTAAAAGTATTGATCCGGCGCTTGAAAGTCGGATGAAAACCGCCGGAGTACCTGACTTTTATATTGAATCTTGTAAAAAGATTGAATACTTATTCCCAAGAGCGCACGCGACCGCTTACGTTATTATGGCGGTTAAAGTAGCGTGGTTTAAACTTTACTATCCGCTTGAATATTATGCGACTTTCTTTACAATACGCGGCGATAGCTTTGATTTAAAAACCATGATCAGTGGCTCAGAAGCAATTTTAAAAACTTTAAACGAGTTTAATGAACTACGCAAAAGCCAAGAATTAAACAATCGTGACCAAAATATTGTTGAAAACTTAGAACTGACGTTAGAAATGATTAATCGTGGTTATAAGTTGTCAAATATTGATATATATCGGAGTATGGCCCGTGAATTTATCGTTGATAAAGAAAATAACCAAATAATTCCACCCTTTATCGTCATAAGCGGTCTTGGCGAAGGTACGGCCGAAAGTGTCGTCGAAGCTCGCAAAGATGGGGAATTCTTATCGATTGAAGACTTAGTTGATCGCACACGCCTTAATGCATCAAACATTGAAAACTTAAAGGAATTAGGAGCCCTTGAAGGACTCCCTGAAAG
>CAYTKX010000007.1:15798-17702 GCA_964438495.1 uncultured Staphylococcaceae bacterium | reverse complement strand
GGATCACACGAAACATAAATAATTTTAGGGGGCGCTACTTCTAAAAGTTTAGTAAGAAACACTTCACCTAATCCTTTCCGTGGAGGATCAACAAACACAACATCAAATAATGCATTCTTTTTATGTTTAACTAAAAAATCACCAGCGTCATCTTGGATGAACTCGGCATTCGCTATTTTATTAATTTTTGCGTTTGCTTTTGCGTCTTCAACTGCTTCTTTAACAATCTCGACACCTATTGCTTTTTTAACTTTTTTAGCCGCAAGCAGGGTAATCGTACCAATACCAGAATAAGCGTCTAAGATTGTGTCACTTTCTTTTAAATTAGCAAGACTAATGGCCCGGCTATAAAGCTTTTCCGCTTGTAATGTATTTACTTGGAAAAATGATTTACTAGACACTAAAAAAGTTAAATCATCAATCTTATCACTTATAATACCTTCTCCGTATAATACCTTTTCTTCATCCCCGAGAATAACATTAGTGCGCTGCGGATTAATATTTTGAACTATCGTCGTAATTTGTGGGCATTTTGTAATTAAATCAGCGCAAAAAGCGTCTATATTTTCAATTTGTTTACTTTTAGAAATAAGGACAACCATAATATCGTTTGTGTAATAACTCGCCCTAATCATTACTCTTCGTAATGTTCCGGTGTGGCTTTTTTCATCATAGATACTTATATTATGTTTTTGAAGTAGTGGTCTGATTTCTTGCATTACTTCGCTAGCTCTTAAGTCATCTAAATGCGTTTTATCCATGCCAATAATTTCGTGAGTATTAAAACGATACATTCCCGATATTACTGTGCCATCTTTTTTCATTGCCAAAGGAAGCACTGTTTTATTACGATAAAAATATGGGTGAGGAGCGGGATGAATAACTTTTACTTCGTAATCAAGGCCACCGATAACGCGTAATGCACGGTTAACCTTGCTTAGTTTATATTCAACTTCTTTAGCGTAATCTAATTGGGTAAATTGACATCCACTTAAATGAATTGTCTCCGGGATTAAAGGGGTTATGCGATGAGGAGACATCGTAATAAAACTAATTATTTTTGCAAGCGCAAACTTGCGCATCACCTTCGTTATTTTTACTTTTGCTTCTTCACCAATTATTAAATTATTGACAAAAAGGGGAAAGCCATCCACTTTGGCAACCCCAATTCCCTCTGATGTATAATCAACACCAATTACATTATAAATATCATTTTCTTTAATCATGGTGCATTAAATTTTTAATAAACTCAACTTCTTCTGCTACTTTTAAGCGTGGGAATAATGGGTCACCTTTAACTACTTTTTGCCCACCTATTACACCATACTTTTTAAGTAATTCGAATTTTTGTAAATCTTCACTAATTCCTAATTGGCGAAATAGTTCATTAGGCGCGTGCACTAATACTGGTTTTAAAAGCATAGCGCTTATATATAAGTTATTCGCTAGATGATTCATTGCGGATTGTAATTCTGCATTTTTGCCTTGGGCAAATAATTCCCATGGTTTTGTATTATCAATATATTTATTTGAAGCACTAATAAGTTTAAAAGCCGCAATTAATCCTTCGGTAACCTTTAAATCACTAAAATGTGCTTCATATTCTTTAACGGCATTTATTGCTACTTCTTCCATTTCCTTGTCAAACGGGGTGATATGACCTTGATACATCGGAATAACACCGTCAAAATACTTAATAATCATCGATACTGTACGATTAAGTAAATTACCAAAATCATTCACTAAATCAACATTAAAGCGTTCGACAAATTGTTCTGGTGTAAATTGGCCATCACTACCAAAGAACGTTTCGCGCGCTAAATAATAGCGAACCGCATCAACTCCATAACGGTCAATTAATGGATAAGGATCAATGACATTACCTTTAGATTTAGACATTTTAG
>CAYTKX010000007.1:2712-15698 GCA_964438495.1 uncultured Staphylococcaceae bacterium | reverse complement strand
ACAGCTAGTTCACTTAAACCGGGTTTAATGAAAGTATTAATCATTTCATTTTTACGCGAGACTGGCGTAATAAAGTTTGGTACTTCATCATAAAACTTCAATAAGTTTTTAACATACTTATTTGTTTTAAAAAAGTATGATTCTTCACTTGCCTTTTGAACTGGTCTTCCGCAATCAGGACAAATTTTGTTTGGACCAACTTGGGTATCAGTCCAAAATGATTCACATGGGGTGCAATACCATCCTTCATAATTACCTAAATATATATCTTCTTGTTTTAAAAGTTGGCTAAAGATTTTTTGTACGGTTTCCATATGATTTTTATTAGTCGTCCGAATAAACTGATCATTAGTGATTTCTAACTTTTGCCATAAAGCATAAAAGCCTTCAACAATTTCATCGACAAAAGCTTGCGGTGTCTTATTTGCCTTCGCTGCATTTTCTTCGATCTTTTGTCCATGTTCATCACTACCCGTTAAAAAGTAAACTTCCTTACCAATAAGGCGATTATAACGCGCTAAAATATCAGTTAATACTGTAGTATAAGCATGGCCAATATGTAGTTTTGCACTTGGATAATATATGGGAGTTGTAATATAAAATCTTTTTTTCATTGCTAACCTCGATATTTTACAAAAAACTGCTACGGAAGTAGCAGTGTCTTTTGTCTTTGTTATTATTTAATTCCGTATTTTTTATTGAATTTATCAACACGTCCATCGGCTTGGGTAAAGCGTTGTTTGCCCGTATAAAATGGATGACATTTTGAACATGTATCAACACGGATTTCTTTTTTCGTTGATAATGCTTCAAATTCAGTACCACAACTCACGCAGGTGATTGTGATTTTATTCATGTTTGGGTGAATTCCTTTTTTCATAATATCTCCTTCCGCCTAGGATAAAATGTTCATCCTAAGTAAGCATAGGTAATAATAACATTATTAACATATTTTGACAACTAAAAATTATCATTTTCGATTGATTAAGGAAAATAGCGTGAATTACCCGCGCATTAGCCTTTTGTTTCTTTAAAAAATAATAAGGCGAATTGTTAGCAATAAGCCATTATTTTCAATATAATATCTTTATGGACTTTATCCTTGAAGTAAAAAACTTAAAGAAAAGCTATGGATCACTCGTGGCCGTAAACGATATCTCATTTGGGATAAGACGGGGGTCACTTTTTGCTTTTCTAGGACCAAATGGCGCGGGCAAATCAACAACAATAAACATAATTTCAACTTTACTTTCTAAAAATGAAGGCGAAGTATTTTTAAATGGCAAAACTGATGACCAATATTTCCGCCATAAAATCGGTGTTGTCTTTCAAGGTAATATTCTTGATGATAATTTAACGGTAAAGGAAAATTTAATGTATCGCGGTTCTTTATATATTAATAACCATAAAGGGGTTATTGCCCGCTATAACGAATTAAAAGACTTTCTCCAATTTGAAAGTTTTGAAAACCAACGATTTAAATCATTATCTGGTGGCCAAAAAAGACGTATTGAAATTGCCCGAGCGTTATTTTCAAACCCCGAAATATTACTGCTTGATGAACCTACAACCGGTCTTGATCCCGAAACACGGCAAGTTGTGTGGCGCGTTATTGATGAGCTACGTGAAAAAAGTGGCATGACTATTCTTTTAACAACCCACTACATGGAGGAAGCCGCCGAAGCTGACCATGTGGTAATTATCAATAAAGGAAAGGTTGTCGCTGAAGGTACACCCGCTACCTTAAAAGATACATATTCAAGAGACCGCATCAAAGTTGTGCCAAACGATAAAAAAGCCTTACAACAATACCTTGATAAAATTAAACGAGAATATAAGAAAATATCGGATGAATATGTAATTTACGTGGAAAATGCTGAAGAAACAATTAATATTTTAAATGATTTACGGACAAACATTCGCCAATTTGAAGTAATAAAAGGGTCAATGGATGATGTCTTCATTGAAGTTATTGGAGGCAATAACAATGTATAACTTTACTGCCTTAGTTCGTCGTAATATAAAAGTTTATTTGCGTGATCGCGCAGCGGTTTTCTTTTCTTTTCTTTCGGTAATTATCTTACTTGGTCTTTATTTTCTTTTTCTTGGTCGTCAATATACAAGTGGAGACGAATTCGCTAGTATTGACGGTAAAATAAAAGACTTTTTAAGTGTTAGTGTCATTATGGGCGGTGTTTTAGTTATTAATACTGTCTCGCTTTCCCTTGGAGTTATGGGTTCGGTTGTTTCTGATTTAGAAACGAAACGGATTCAAGGCTTTCTTGTGACCCCAGTTGCTCGCTTTAAAATAAGTTTAGCCTACTATGTTAGTTCATTTATTGTTACAACATTTTTTACCCTCCTAATGTGGCTTTTAACTATTCTTTACGCTGGTATATTTACTGGCTACTGGTATAGTTTTTTAACAATTATTTACGTTTCATTACTCTTAATCTTGTTTACTTTCATATCTTCAACATTAATGATATTTATTGTCACACTTATTAAAAGTCAAAATGCTTTTGGGGCATTAGCGGGCGTCTTAGGAACGGTCATCGGCTTTATGAGCGGCATTTATATTCCCTTATTTGTGCTTGGCGAATCATTAACAAAAGTTTCATCTTTAAACCCCTTTACCCATATGACGATATTGCTAAAGCAAATACTTTTAAAAGAACCGTATGCTTTATTAGATCCGCATTTTGCAGCCGCCATTAAAGAGCCTTTCGGCAGTGCTGAAATTGGTGTTTTAGGCTTTGATGTTGCGCTGATTTATATAATTTTAGCGACCATTTTACTATCATTTCTTTTCCTTTTTCTTAGTTATCGCAACATGAATAAAAAGATGCGAAAGTAGAAAATCTTGTAATTATTACGAAAATAATAAGAATATTATTAAAAGTAAACGCTTTTTTATGAAAAATAACGTTAACAATGTTATTATTTTTACTATTAGGAGGAAAAAGTTATGATATCGAAAAAACTAGCCCTCGAAGTGTTAAATGTTGCACTTAGTACCGGTGGTGACTTCGCCGAGATTTTCTTAGAAGAAACCCATAGTGCAACGTATTTAGTAGAAAACGGAAAAACACAACCCCCAACTACTTCTTTAACATATGGCGCGGGCATTCGAATTTTAAAGGGTTTACAAAGTGTTTATGGTCACACTAGTGATTTAAGTAAAAAAGGTTTACTTAAACTAGCGACTGCCTTAAGCGCTTCTCAAAATTCCCCACAAACCCATAGTGTTGAAAAAATTAGAAAGGTTAAAGTAAAAGCAAAGCACGAATTAAAACGTAGTGTGGAAACTTTAAATGTTGAAGAAATAATTGATAAACTAAAAGTAGCCAATCTTATTATTTCAACATATGACCCCCAAATTGTGCGTTCTATTACCGGACTTTTAACGGAAGTACGTAATATTACAATCTTTAATAGTGAAGGCAAAGAGTTTAATGATAAACAAGAACGTATTCGTATGTTCTTCCAAGCTATTGCAATGGCTCCTGGTGCCTTTGAAGTAACATTTAATGGTCCCGGTGCGCACCAAGGATTTGAATATATTGAAGGTTTAGATTTAGAAAAAATCGCCCGCGAAGTTGCTGACCTTGCGGTGCGTAAACTAACAGCGGTTGAATGTCCAAGTGGCAAAATGCCGGTTGTTATTGGTAATGGTTTCGGCGGTGTTATCTTCCACGAAGCATGTGGTCATCCGCTGGAAGCAAGTGCAGTGAGCAAAGGTTTATCACCTTTTGCTGGTAAAATTGGTCAAAAAGTTGCCCACGAAGCAGTTACGGCAATTGATGACGGCACGATTGTTAATGGTTGGGGATCCAACAATATTGATGACGAAGGTGTTAAAACAACGAAAAATGTCTTAATTGAAAAAGGCATTTTAAAGAATTATATCGTTGATCGCTTCAATGGCCGGCGCATGGGTGCAGAAAGCACTGGTTCGGGACGGCGGCAAAATTACCAATTTGAACCAACAAGCCGCATGTCAAACACTTATATTGCTGCTGGTAAACATACAACTGAAGAAATTATCGCTAGTGTTAAACTTGGCTTATACGCAAAGTCACTTGGTGGTGGTTCTGTTAATCCGGCAACTGGCGACTTTAACTTTGCCTGTGAAGAAGCATATATTATTCGCGACGGTAAAATTGCCGAACTCGTTAAAGGGGCATCCCTTATTGGTAATGGCGCCGATATCTTAATGAAAATTGATATGGTCGCCAATGACTTAGAACGGGCGCAAGGAATGTGCGGTGCGGCAAGTGGGTCTATTCCAGTCGACGTTGGTCAGCCAACAATTCGCGTTAATGAAATTACTGTTGGCGGACGTGGAGGTGCCTTACAATGAATGTAAATAAGTTTTTTGCTTTAGCTGCAGAAAAAGGGCTTGAAGCAACCGAAGTTGTCATCGTTCGTTCAACTTCAACCGAAATGGGTGTTTATAATAGCAGTGTCGAAAATTATACGATGTCGACAACTATTAATATATACGCGCGCGGAATCTATAACGGACAAATGGGCTTTGCGATGAGTGAAAAGGATGATAAAACAACTGCGCAATACTTAATTTCACAAATAAAAGCTGCGGCTTCGGTAAGTGAAAGCGAAGACTTAAGTATTATCTTTAAGGGAAGTGAAAAATATCGTAAACGTAACTTCTATAATAAAGAGTTAAGTACCATAAGCGAAGCAACCAAACTAGAAAAGCTATTTGAAATTGAAACAAAACTTAAGGCCGCCAGTCCATTAATTACTGATATTGAAATTGTTGCCTATAACGAAGTTGAAACCGATCAACGGTTTTATAATTCGTATGGATTAAAGTTAGCAACGAAACAAAATTACTTCTACTTCCATACTTCAGTCGTCGCAAAAGATAAGGAAGACGTCAAAACAAGTTATAAGGTTTTCCTTGATAATGACTTTAATAAATTTGATGTTGATAAGTTTGTTGGTGACGCTACTGATAGTGTTATTAAAAAGCTTGGTGGGAAGCCAACCGCTACTAAAGGTTACCCCGTTGTCTTTAATCCGCGCATGACCGGTAGTTTATTAGCGGCTTACTTAAGTAGTGCAAGTGCCGAACGGGTCGAAAAGAAAACATCACTTTTTGCCGATAAACTTGGTGAAAGAGTCGCAAGTTCAAAGGTTACTGTTCTTGATGCGCCACTTACGCGAAACATCTTCTATCGTTATTTTGATGACGAAGGGGTAGCAAAATCAAATAAACCGATTATTAAAAATGGTGTCCTCGTTACCTTCTTACATAACTTAAGTACGGCAACGAAGTTTGGAGTTGCGCCAACGGGTCACGGTCGTAATACGGGTGGGAAAATTAGTGTTGGTATTTCTAACATTACTTTAAAACCAGGACGTAATGACTTTGATACGATGATTAAAAATATTAAAGAAGGCGTATTAATTACTGAACTTATGGGCTTACATAGTGGACTTAACCCAACTAGTGGCGACTTTAGTCTTCAGGCTAGTGGGTTTATGATTCGCAATGGGGTCGTTAGTGAACCAGTTAATCTTATTACCGTGGCCGGTAACTTAATTAAACTCTTCAAAGATGTCCAAGCAGTAAGTAATGAGAATGAATTATTATTAAATAGTTACACAACCTCAAGTATTCTCGTTAAAAACTTAAATATCGCTGGATAAATAAAATTATAACTAAGCACCACTTCTATGAATTCAAAATAGTGGTGCTTTTTTTAATTCTTTTCGCTTGTGTTTATGTTTAATATGTTATATTCTAAATGCGAATCATTCGCAAAAAGGATATATATATGAAAAACAAATTAATGCTCTTAATTCCCCTACTAGCCCTTGCTAGTTGTGGCCCAAATAAAAACCCTGACATCGTGGTCTCAAGCTTCGTTAGTTATGACGCTGTTAAAAATATTGTCGGTGATAAAATGAGTGTTCATAACGTCGTCCCGTGGGGCAGTGAACTCCATGGTTTTGAACCAACGCCCCGTGACGTTGTAAATATTAATAAAGCTAAAATATTTGTATATTTATCACCTAAATTAGATACATGGGTGAACGCTTTAGTCGATAATGAAAACACATTTAATATGAGTGAATACTATACGCCGACAGAAGAAGGTGACCACGGTGACCATGATGAGCATGATCATGACCATGACCACGACCATGAAGGGGTGCACTTCTTCACTAATCCAGTTTATTACTTAGAAGTGTTTAATCACTTATTACCGCGCATTACTAGTTTAGATGAAGCAAATTCAGCTTTTTTCGCGCAAAACCACGCTAATTACCAAACCGAGATTGATACTTCTATTGCCGAACTACGGACGTTTTTAAGTGATAAAGAACATCCTACTTTATACTTTGCTGGTCATAACGCACTTGATGATTTTGCCCATGAATTTGACTTTAACATTCGGGCGCTGACCGAAAGCTATAAGCCTGATGTTGATTTTCTTTCACCCGCCGTTATTGCTTTTATTGAAGAGATAAAGGCTAATAATATTCATCATCTATTCATTGAAGAATTAGTAGAACCCCGCAT
Organism: uncultured Staphylococcaceae bacterium; assembly: GCA_964438495.1. Lineage (GTDB taxonomy): Bacteria > Bacillota_I > Bacilli_A > RFN20 > CAG-826 > UBA1361. Next base: position 9,142 of record CAYTKX010000007.1, on the reverse strand, counting down.
GGCTAATTTAATTAAGGCTGAACTGGCTAAAGAAAACTATGTAATTGAAATATTAGAACTTCATGGTTACCATAACATTACAAGTAAGGAGGCAAAGGAGGAAGTAACGTATGCACAAATCTTTAAAAGAAACGTCGAAAACATTAAAAAAGCCCTCGGTAATTGAATTAAAAGACGTTAATGTTGATTTTGGTGATGTCGTTGCCTTAAAAAATATTAATCTTGATATTAAACGAGGCACTCTACTTTATATTGTCGGTCCTAATGGATCTGGTAAAACAACATTTGTACGACTTCTAACTAATCTCCTAGTGCCGACAAAAGGTGAGATTATCCGCGGCGATGATGTATTAGGATATTTACCACAAAAATTAAATCAAAACCCGAACTTCCCTATAACAGTGGAAGAAGCAATTTATAGTGGTTTTGCAAAGCAATCACTATTTATTAGTAAAAAAGATGGGGGAAAAATTCAATACTGGCTTGATAAAATGCAAATAGGGCACTTGCGCAAAAAACCAATGGCTCATCTTTCTGGCGGTCAACAACAAAGAGTGTATTTAATTAGAGCCCTAATTAACGACCCTGATTTAATAATTCTTGATGAACCTACATCCGCCCTTGACCCTTCTTTCCGTGCTTTCTTTAATGAAGTCATTATGGATTTGCACCATCAAAATAAAACCATTATCTTTGTAACCCATGACCTTCATGATACATTATGTGATTGCGCTCATGTTTTATATATTGATCAAGAAGTTCGCTTTTTTGGAACTTTACCAGAGTACTATACAAAGGAGCATACAATAAACCATGTTTAGTTTTTTAAATTATACCTTTATGATTTATGCCTTAGTGCTTGCACTTTTAATTGCTTTTGCTGCTTCTTTACTTAGTCCCTTCCTAGTGCTTTCTAAACAGTCACTTATTGCTGATGGGATGGCGCATATTGCCTTTACCGGCGTCGTTATTGGTTTACTCTTCTCAAGTGAGCCACTTTATATTGCTGTTCCCTTTTCAATATTAGCGGCTTTAGCGATCACATTTTTAAGTGAAAAAGCCCGACTTGATAATGATGCCGCGATTGGCGTTGTTAGTGTCTTCGCCTTAGCCCTTGGTTTAATTATTATTAGTGTGAGTGACGGTTTTAATCGCTCCATTGAATCATTACTAGTGGGCAGTCTTTTAACAGTAACCGTACCAGAATTAATTGGGGCCTCCATATTAGCGCTGCTTGTCATTATTTTTGTACTCTTCTTCTATCGCAAACTTTTAGTAACAACCTTTGATCCAACATACGCTAAATTTAGCGGGATAAACACCCGGTTTTTAAAATATGCCTTAAGTGCTTTAACAGCAATCTTTGTCGTCGTTGGGGTACGGGCAATTGGTGCTTTACTCATTTCCGCCTTTATCTTATTCCCCACCCTTATTGCGCGGCAAATAACCCGTAGTTTTAACACTACTTTATACACTGGTATTATCTTTTCTTTAGTCGGTACTTTTTTAGGAATTGTTCTTTCTTACCATCTAGCGCTTCCTACCGGCCCGACAATCATCATGGTCTTTACTTCGTTTTTAATTCTTGCATTTCTAACTAATAAATTATTACTAAAAAGGAGGGATTAAGATGCGTTTAACTCATTCCCGTAAGCTTGTACTCGATATTTTCCAAAAGGAAAGTGCTTTACTTTGTGCTGAAGATATAAGTAAATTACTTGAAGGTGAAGCTATTGATCTTTCTACAATTTACCGCACTTTAGAATATTTCGCTAAGAAACAAATATTAGGCAAAAGCACAATAAATAAAGTTACATACTTCTACTTAATTGATGGTGAACATCACCACTACATGATATGCACTGATTGTTTAGTGCGCTTTCCTATTGAATGTGAAATCGATCGTATTTTACGTAAAAACATTAAAGAACATAAATTCCAAGTAACAAGTCATGACTTAACAATTTATGGTTATTGCTTTGCGTGCGCTAAAAAACATAGTAAAAAGCTTTAGTGTATATATCCACTAAAAAACGCTTAAGTTTATTTTTAAAAATAAAAAACACTGTTAGTGCTAATAAACAGTGCATTCTTAATATTCCAGGGTTTTTTGTCCCCAATTAAAGACTTTTTGGTGGAGATGCGGAGAGTCGAACTCCGGTCCAAGGAACGCCCCACGAACACTTCTACAGCTTAGAAGATATTGTGTTTTAACATTAGGATGCTATATCTACAAAAGCAAGTAATGCGAGCCTATGTTATTTCATAATTGCTTATAGACATCACAATTACAAGTCCCTTTTATGGCGCTCGTTAGAGAGTTGGGACCCCACTCTAAGTCGCGCTCCTATCTGTTAATTACAGTTGCTACTAAGCAAAGGAGTAGGATAAATTACTGTTGCCAGTTATTTATGTGGTTGGTGTTTACGTCACCACACGGCTGCTATGTAGGCCAAGCATTTCCCTGTCGAAACCATGCCATCCCCAGTGAAAGTATTATATATTCATTTAAAGATAAATACAAGGAAGAGATACCAACTCTTGAAAAAACCTTGTAAGTAATATATACTTACATGGATACAAAATCGAGGTATTAATATGAGTAGAAAATTTAAACAAAAACCAAAACATGTAAAAGTTGAAAAAGTAAAAAAAGAACCAAACCCAAGAGTTCGTACTTTTATCGCTTCATTTTTTAACAATACGGCTGCATATAACGGCGGACGTCAAGAAAAAGGATGGGTCGCTTCCCTTCTTTTTATCTTTTCAATAATTATTGCTTTAATTCCGGCAATGGTATTTATTGGCAAAACAAAAGGTAGTGATTCGTTAAAAGGGTCTTTATATCACACTGATGTTGCGTTAGTGAAGTTTGTTGAAAAACTTGAAGAAACGAATGTTGATTTAAAAATTGTCGATGACGGTAACGGGGCAAAAGTCTTTAGTGATGTTGGGACTAATTTTGCGACAAACACCGCCACTAAAACATATCCACTTATTGATGGATTAAGTAATAACGCTGATATTCCTTATTATTCATTTGCCCAAAAAATGAAAGTGGGGGAAAAAGATGAAAATGGCACTATCGTTATCAAAGAAATAGACTTCGAATATTTAAGAGTTTATTACACCGCGCACATTGAAGAAATGTTTGTGCGTGGCAACACAATGGTTAGAGCCGAATTTTATCTAGCCTCTAAATTACTGGAATTAAAGGGTGATGACGCTAAAGCAAATGTCACAACCCATATTATTATTGGTCGCAACGCCTTATATATGCGTTTATATAACCCTGCTAAAATTGGTGACGCTGCTAATCCGGTAGCCCGTTTTGAAGGACGAACAAATTCTTTACCATTAAACTTAAACATTCGGGACTTTGGAAAGAAAGCTGTTGATGGGACAACGATATTAAGTACTGATCTAAATTACAGTCAAAAGGTTGTTGATAACTTTGCTAATATGCAAGATTTAGCGTATCGTGATGTAAAAGTGCGCAGTTTCTGGATTCAAAATGGCATTTACTCCGTTATCTTTGTTGTCATTGGTTTAGTGATGGGGTTAATTATCTTTATTTCAACCCGTGGTAAGCATAACCCACATCGCGACTTAAAGTTCTTTGAAGCAATGAAAGTCGGTGCTTGGTTATTACCAACTCCCGCGCTTATTACTTTAGTGCTTGGCTTTATTTTACCCGCCTCTTATTTCCAAATGATCTTTATTATGACCCTTGGCATGCGCAGTGTATGGTTAACGATGCGTACATTAAGTCCGCAAGGACCTGCCCCTGGAAATTAATTTAGTTATTAAAAGGCACCACGACTTATGTGGTGCCTTTTCTTTATATATTATTAATAATGTATTCAAGTATTTTTAATGTTAAGTCAACATTACTTACTTTATTAACTGCGATTGTTCGCATGTTTGAATTGACTTCAAGGACATGGGGGATACCATCTTTTAACATGATGTCGACACCGGCAAAGTGACCGTGAACAGCTTTCGTCGCTAATATTGCTGTTTGTTTCATTAAAGGTGCGACTTCAACTTCTTTAGCATTACCCCCTTGATTAATGTTACTTCTAAAATCATCGGTGTTTGTTCTTTTGACACTAAGCAGCACTTCTTCCCCGACAACATTGAGCCGATAATCACTACCGCTTCCTTCACTAATAAAGGCTTGGCCAAGCAATGGTTTTGTGCCGTGTTCTTTAATAATGTCTTTTAAGGAATCTTCGTCTTTTGCTAAATATACTTGTTCTCCAAAAGAACCAAAGCGTTCTTTAATAACTAAAGGAAAACCTAATTTTAATAATTCATCTTTATATAGATCATAATAATCAAATATATTACCGTAAAAATGAAGCGGAAACACAAAGTAATTAGGCTGGGTGACTCCCTCTTTTGTTAAAGCGTACGCTGTTAAAGCTTTATCATCACAAAGATAGATTGTTTCGGGATTATTAAATACTTTATAACCAAGACTTTCTAAAGTGCGCGCTAAAAAGATGTCTTTATCCCAAAAAAGAATAAAGTCTACTTTATGAGTAGCGACATATGATAAAACATGCGGATTACTAACTTCTTTTAAACTAAGGTTAGCGATCAGTGTACTTTTTTGTAAAAAATCATCGGTCTGGGCTTTATATTTAGGGGCTTTTTGTCCAATATTCGTTACAATAACGCCATTAATCGCCATAATCACTGCCTCTTGATATATCATCAAACTCTAGGCCTGCCTCATGAATTACTTCACTTATTTCAATAAGTAAGTATGCTTTATCTTTAAATACCGGATCTTCAATATCACGCGTAAATAACACGTGTTTCGCTCTTTTACTTAAAGTGAAGAATACTTTTAAAATTTCTTCTTTTTGATTTGGAAAGCGTTCAAAAAGCCGCGTTAATTGAGTGTAAAACCATGGTTCAATATAAAATTCATACTCGCCATCACGGTAGCCTCTTGCAAACTTAGTCTTTGCTTTTTCTACCCGCTCCAGATGGTTAAATTCACTATAGTCCCACATGGGCACTAAGTTGTTATAATCATGTTCATAATGTTCATTGTTATGCATATATTCACCTCTATTTATGATATGTTTCTTTATTTATTATTTTAAATGCGCGAAATATTTGTTCAAGCAAGATTACGCGGAATAATTGATGGGGAAATGTTAAATCACTAAAGCTTAATATTTTGTTCGCGCGCGTATATATATTATTACTTAAGCCGTGACTACTTCCAATAATAAAGCTCACACGACTTTGTCCCATATTAAAGGCATCATTTAAGCGCTCGCTAAAGGTGATTGAATCTAGTTTTTCACCATTAGGCGCTAACGCAAACACATAATCTTTATCATTTATTCTTTTTAATATTGCTTCCCCTTCAAGGGCAAGCGCTTGTTCAATACTTTTCTCGCTTGCTTTCGCGGCTATAGTCTCTTCTTTGATTTCAATTACTTCAATGTCTGTATATTTAGAAATCATCTTTAAGTATTCTTGCACACTTAATAAAAGCGGACCTTTTACTTTACCAACAGCGTAAATATTAATCTTCACTTAAGTCTCCCTTTATCGGTATATGCTGATGTGCTGTTCTTAAGGTGAATTGACTTTGATCAATGCCGTATTTTCTAAATATTTTATCCATCGTGCTTAGCGCTTCTTCGGGAGTATTTGCTTCTTCACTTAAGTGGGCTAAAACAATCTCTTTCGTATTTGGACCAATTAATTCGGCTAAATAGTGAGCACAAGCTTCATTTGATAAGTGTCCAGTATCACTTAAGATACGTTGAATTAAATCAAAGGGCCGATTAGTCTGTAGTAAAAGACGTGGACTATGGTTTGCTTCAATAATATAGAGATGAGCATTTTTCATTAAGTCTAGGTTTTTCGTACTTATATAACCTGTATCAGTCATATATACAGCTTTATAACCATTTGTTTCTAAAATATAACCAACTGATGTATCCGTATCATGACTTGTCGCAAGCGGGGTTATTTTAAATTCATTAAGTAAAAATGATTCATATGGTGTTACTTCGTAATATTTTGTGCCGCGTGGTAACGTTAAGGCCGGGGCAAAGATATTACCGTTTGCCACACTATTAAATTGTGGGGTTAAATGATCGCTATGTTTATGTGTATAAAGAACCGCAAAAACTTCTTCTGCTTGTAAGTTAAATAGTTCAAGGCGGTTTCGATATTCTTTTAAGGATAAACCTAAGTCAATGAGTAATGTTGTTTCCGGACCCTTAATTATTGTGGCATTTGCTTTTGAACCGCTGGCGAGGACATAGTATTTCATTCACTACCCTTCTTGTTACGACTAGCGTGGGCGCGTTGCATATTTTGGAGTGACACTAAAACATCCGTGTCAGGATTTTCAAAGCTTGATAGTGCTTTAAAAAATAGTAAGGTAATGTTT
>CAYTKX010000007.1:0-2612 GCA_964438495.1 uncultured Staphylococcaceae bacterium | reverse complement strand
ATGAACTTTTAAATCTTTTGCGATGTCTCCTAATTTTTCAAAGTCCATAATGCGTCGTTCTTCGGCAACGGAAGTTATATCGCGGGTTAATTCGCCAACGTAATCATTAATGTCCCCGGTTAAACCTTGACGATATTTTTGCATATTGTCATCAATAACTTTTAAAGTGTTCCGTAATAGTTTTAAGTCTTTTAACTTTAAACAATAATCTTTCATCGCCGAAAAAGTAATCGCTTCATCGCCTAACGCAGTTAAATATTCAATTCCACCAATTGTACTTAATAGTTTTAACTCTTTTAATTTTGAACTAACGGTTAAAAAGTCAACTGCTACTTGTTCTTCATGTAATAGTTTAATAGCGTGAAAGATTGCCCGGTGGCTATTACCAATGTTTGGAAAGTACGATTCATCTAAATATTGCATACCAATTTCAACACTGGTCGATGATGTAAGCATCAAACCTAACACGGTTCGTTCTAAAAGAATATCATGGGGTATGACAATTGTTTTATCATTTAAGACAAACGGATCATTTTTAAAACTCATACTTATTCTTTATCCTTTACCGTTACTTTTATCGCGGCGATAACATCTTTATATAATTCAACTTGAATAACACTTTGTCCTAACTCTTTAAGGGGACTGTAGTTTATTAATTTCTTACGATCAATAACAATATTGAATTTTTCTTTAATTTCTTCTTCAATCTTTTTAGCAGTAATTGTGCCAAAGGCTTTTCCTTTTTCACCAACCGCTAAAATAAAGGTTAATTCTTTTGTTTCTAAAAACTTTTTATGTTCAATCGCTTTCGCTTTTTGTAGTTCAGCTTCTTTTTTTATTTTTGCTTGCGTAGCTTCCAATTGTGAAAGGTTACGTTCGTTATACGCTACTGCTAGTTTACGAGGAATAAGGAAATTCATCGCATAGCCATCACTAACTTCAATAATTTGGTCTTTTTTACCAACTTTTTTAACATCTTTTAATAATATAACTTTCATTGTTTACCCTTTCTTTGCTCCGATAACGCGGGCATTACTTAAATTTTGATTAATTGTTTCTTCTAATAATTCTTCAACTTCAGCGACAGTTTTTTCTTTAAAGAGCGCTGCTGAACTAGCTTGGTGACCACCGCCACCAACCTTTTCTAAAATAACTTGGACATTTACTTCGCCATTGCTTCGGGCACTAACTTTGACTTGCCGGTGCGCGGTGTAGCCAATGACAAATGCCGCTTCAATGCCTTTAATACGCATACTTTGATTTGCAACTTTTGATAGTGTCTCTTGCGTTAAAATATCAGTTTCATCGGCTTTTAAAAGGACAATGCCAACACTTAATGTCTTCATACTCGCCATAATCTTTGTAATAAGGGCATATTCTTCAACATTATCTTTCAAGAAATCATCAGCCGTCATAACGTCAGCCCCCCACTCTTCAAGCACCATGCTTGCTAAAAATGTTCGGGAGCCTGTTGTTTTAGTGCGGAAATAGTTTGTATCTAAATAAATACCTGCCAGCATAAAGGTGGCGTATTTACTTGGTAGCACAAAGTTTGGTGTATTACCGTAATGTAATAATTCAGTTACTATTTCACATGTTGAACTGGCCGAAGTTTCAATATAGTCATAAAGTCTTTGGTCGATAAATTCATCAGTGCGTCGGTGGTGGTCAATAATCATGACCCGGTCAACTTTTTCTAATAACCGGGGATAAAGCGTCATCGTCGGTTTTGAGACATCCCCAATAATTAATAAGGTCCCCGAATTAACTAAGCTATTCGGACCTTTTTGATCATCAACTTCATCCGGAGAAATAAAGATTTCACTTATTTCTTGTTTAGTAAACATCCGGTTAACAGCAATTCTTGTTTTTGATTCAGTTTTGTCGGGGTTATAAACAATACGCGCTGGTTGATATTGATACTTCGTTCCTTTTTGCGACTTTTTAACGAAGTCAGCCATTGCTTTAATACCAAGTGACGCCCCTAAAGCGTCAAGGTCAGTATCAGTGTGGGTCATAATTAAAACGTTTTTCGCTTCACGAATATGACGGAAGATAGTATCAGCGTATAAACGAATCGCCGTTTTATTACGCTTTTCGGCTTGCGAACTTGCGCCCCCGATATATTCACTTTCTTCACCGTGACGAGCAATTACAACTTGGTCACCGCCGCGGGCCATGGCCGTGTCAATTGCATTAAGCACTAGTTCATTAAGTTTTAAAACATCAAAGAACTTATGAGCAAACGCCATTGATAATGAAATCTGATAGTCCATATTCGCGGTACGATCTTTAATTTTTTGTAAAAGTGAAAATTTATCTTTGTATATTAAATCAAACCGTTCTTTATTCAAAATTAAAATATAAGCATCTTCTCTAAATTGACGAGCGAGGACGCCAAAGCTAGAAAAGTATTCAGCAATTAAGCTGTGAACCGTACTAAAGACGGGGTTCAAGTTTTCACCTTTAACGACAATATCCACGAAGTTATCAATCATCACCATCCCTAATACAGGGGCGTTTTTTTGGTTATCATCAAAGATCGATTCAAACTCTGTGACGTCTTTAAAAAGGAAAATACGGGCCTTACTTAAATATTTAACTTCATAAGT
>CAYTKX010000006.1:18652-21172 GCA_964438495.1 uncultured Staphylococcaceae bacterium | reverse complement strand
TGGCTGTGAACCAGACATTCGCGGGTTCAAATCTCGTCAGTCGCCCCATTAAAGAAAAACATGACCTTCGGGTCATTTTTTTATCGGATGACAAAAAGAAAGTTGCCGCTAATTTACATCGTATTTCTTTTATGATACTTTTCTTTTAGAATACACAGCATTTACTAATTGAATTAACGTTAAATGTGATGGTTTTTCTAATGTTTGAAGGACTATTTACTTATTCGTTTTTCCATTATTTTCTAATAGTTTCTTGACAAAAAGATAACAATTGCATAATGATAATTTTCTATTAGTATTTCTAAGATTTAGTTTTAATTGAAGGGATTGACCCTTGGGTCATTTTTATGAAATGATAAAAAATCTTCAATAGAAAACGCTAAATATTTTGTTTTTCACATGGGGTGATAAATATGGCAAATTGCGGTTAGCACACCGATTATTAAAGAAACTTCAGGAAAAAACTCTATAGGATTTATCATTATTATGGTATCTTAATTGTATAGAGGAGAAATATTATGTCAGCATTAGAAATTGTCCTTATTAGCGTCCTTGGTACACTTGTTTTACTTGTGGTCCTCTATTATTTTTTATTGACAACAAATAATCAAAATCGCTTACAAATCTTTAAAGTTTTAAATGAAGACCCGATTGTTGATTCGATTGTCTTTTTTGGTGATAGTCTCACTGACTTTTTCCCGCTGCAAGACTTTTTCCCTGATCAAAAGATATATAACCGGGGTATTGCCGCGGATACGACGAAGAAGTTACTAAAAAGAATTCATAACATTATTGAAATTAAACCGCGGAAAGTGTTTTTACAAATTGGTACGAATGACTTAGGGAAAGGCATTAAAGTTAAAAAGGTAGTCGATAATATTATTAAGATATGCGAAATCCTTGAAAGTGAGATTCCTGGAGTTGAAGTTATTGTTATTTCCCTTTACCCCGTATCGCACCGGGTTATTTGGCTTTCTCCGATTATAAGTGGCTTACGCACTAATAATAAGATTCGCGAAGTCAATCATTTATTAAAAGAAAAGTGCGAAGAAAAAGACCGGAAATATTTAGATATTCACCAAAAGCTTATTACCGCGAAAGGGAGACTAAAAAAAGAGTATACAATCGAAGGTTTACATATATCAGGTTTAGGCTATAAAGTAATCGCCGAAGAGATTAGACCACATTTATAAAAAAATATTATTATCTTTCTTGTAAAAATATTTAAGTATGTTATTATTATCCCGGCCATAAAAAAACCGGCGAGGGACAAGCCTAGAAACCCGGTTGGCGTTAAGTAAATTACTTAATAGCTTCTTGCACTATGGTTCTCGCCCCAAGCATTATATTCTCACTTCGGTGAGTTTTTTTATTTTCTTAATTATATTTAGTCATTCATCATTAATTTAGGTTATAATTTAACCATTGCATTTATGGAGGTTTAAAAATGAAGAAAAAATTAATTCCTTTACTCTTACTTACGGTTTTAGCAAGTTGCACGAAACCAAGTCCTAGTATCATTCCTTCAAGTGAAGATTTAGGCACAACCGAAGTAACAAGTGAGGTTAGTAAAAGTGAAGACATCAAAACGAGTGAAGAATCGATTACAACCGAAGATCCTATAACGACAGGAGAAGATCCAATTACGACAAGTGAAGACGAATCGACAAGCGAAGACGTTACGACGAGTGAAGATGAATCAACTAGTGAAGACGTAGTCACTTACTCAAACTTAAGTGAAATAAGTAATTTGGCCCTAACTTTTAAAAGCTTACGGAATGAAAAAGGGGTGTATAAAAGTAGTTATTACGCAGCGTTTACCGCGCAACTTTTAACTTTACAAGATTATATTACGACGCAAAGTGGCTATAATAATCGCTATAAAGCTTTTGTCGCTAATGAAACGGGTCATTTAACGGTTAACTTAAATTCAGCGCAATATAACGCTATTAAAGATTATAAAGATAAACAACAAGTCTATGATTTTAAAGGTTATATTGGCCTTTATAACGATGAACCAGAAGTTGATATGGAAGGGCTTGGTAATCCCGTTTATAAAGCGGGGGTTACTTTAAGTTATGATTACAAAGCTTTTGCCGAAGACGGAGTTAGTATTAATAACTTACTAACCAGAGTAAAAGCCACCCCCTTTAACTCGAAAGGCATTAATTGGAGTGCGAAAATTTATAAGTATCACTTAAAATACTTAGATAAAGTTGAAAATTCTATTGCCTTATTTAGTGATGGTGCTAATGTCATTCAAATGCATAGTCACGATAAGATTAATAACGCCTTAAGTATTGGTAATAGTTATTATATTTATGCCCGGGAAGGTTTATTTAACTTTAAACCTGAACTGGAATATGTTGGTTTAGAAAGTGCAGATGATGTTATTGTTGATTATGCGGCGATGAAAAATGATCTAACAGCCACTAATTTATACGCTTATAAATATGAATTAGATAAAACATCCGCCTTAAATAGTAATCTAGCCTACGCTGATCAATTAGTGAAACTCTT
>CAYTKX010000006.1:0-18552 GCA_964438495.1 uncultured Staphylococcaceae bacterium | reverse complement strand
TATAACACAATGAAATATTGGCAAGTCCAAGTATTAACGGATACGATAACACCGCTTAGCTAAAAGATAAAGAATAAAGGGTCATCATCTAAGGTTGGCCCTTTTTTTATGGTAGAATATGACTAATTTAGGAGGTAAACTATGGTTTTTGAACGAAATAACTTATTCTTACTTGAAAATTTATATAATGTTCGTCATTTAGGAGGAATGACTACGGAAAATGGCGGCGTTACGAAAACATATAAATATATAAGAGGTAGTGCGAAAGGTTCTTTAAGCGATAAAGAAAAAGCCCACTTTTATGATCTTGGGACGCGTGTTATTGTCGACTTACGCTACACGAATGAAATTGAAAAGTCACCAAGTCCATTACGCGACTATGAAGATATGAAATATTTTCATGTTGATATGATGGGTGAATTTTGGCAAATGCGTGAACAAGGCTACACCGATTTAAGTGATTTATACATTGATCTTTTAGATGATTCGCAAGATAAAATATTAGAAGTATTTAAAATCTTCATTGCTCATAAAGACGAAGGAATATATTTTCATTGCACTGCTGGTAAAGATCGCACCGGTATTATTGCGATGCTCATGCTTTCCTTAGTCGGGGTGCCGCGTCAAGAAATAGTAAATAACTACGCTGAATCTTATGAACATAATAAACATCGGCCCGGTTATAAATATATGAAAGAAGAATGGCGTCGTTTTACATGGTCTAAACCTGAATATATTGAACGAGCGATTAACCATTTAAATGATAAATATGGGGGTAGCGCCAAATATTTAGCCCATATTGGTTTATCGCCTAGTGAAATTGAAACCTTAAAAGAAACAATTGTTGAATAGCGAAGATTGAAAAATGTCGCAAAAATATATACAATTAATAAGTAATTGTATTATTTAGTAAATAGATGAGGATGGCGTAAATGGATAAAATATTGGACTTTCTTAAATCAGAAACAGGCACGTTAGTCCTCTTTTTTACTTTTTTAATTATTGTCTTTGTTATTTATTTTATTGTGCAAAGTAAGAAAAAGCCAAGCGAAAAGATGCGTGATGAGAAAAGGGTATTAACCTTACCAGATCCAGCAGAACCTAAAACAACAAGCGAAAAACCAATAACTGAAGAAGAACCTTCGAGTGCAAAAGGGGAAACAAAGGTTGTTGAAAGTGTGAAGGTAAGTGAAGAAAAGACCCTTATAAAAGAAGAAGAAAATGTTGAAAGAGGGGAAGACCCTTACGCGGCGATTAAATATAGTTATTCTTATTACGCGCATTTAACTGTCGCTCCGCTTGAAAGTCAAAAGCGTTATAACGAAATAAAGCAATTTATTATGACGTATGACGGTATTAATCCAAGTATTACCTTTAAAGAAGAACGCTTTATTTATTTAGGGAAAACTATTATTAAGTTTCGCATTATTAGTAATGTGTTACGTATTTATTTAGCGCTTTCCGCTGAAGAAATAAAGACTATTAATATTAAAAGTAAAGATTTAAGCACGATGAAAGAACACGAAAGAACGCCTTCTCTTATAAGAATAAGCGGCAATACTGGAGTAAAAAGAGCAATTGAAGCGATTGCGTTATTAATGGAAAAACAAAATATTAATAAATTAAGTGATACGCATGACGAAAATTACATTCCGGAAGAAAAGAGTGTAGAAGAGCTTATAAGTCTTGACTACATTCGTATTAAGAAATAATGAAAAAGATTGGTTTAGTGCTTGGTGGTGGTGGGGCTAAAGGTGCGTATCAAGTTGGCGTTTTAAAAGCGCTTGATGAACATAAAATGCTTCGCCATGTCCGGGTTTTTTCCGGCACTTCCATCGGGGCGATTAATGGCTTTTTACTAATGAATAAAATTAAGCCCGATAAATTAAGACTTATTTGGGATGAATTTAATAATGACACAATTTATGGCAAAAATAAGTGGAGTGAAACCTTTAGTGTCCTGGGCTTATATAACACTGACGGCATTGTCAGTAAAATTGAACCTTATTTTAATGAAAAAGCGTTTCGCAAAAGTAAACTTCAAGGGTATGTAACTTTAGCAAGAGTGCCCGAAAAAGGCTTTTTTGCAAAGTTAAAACGCAAAAACTATGTAAAAGAAGTTGTGCATTTAAATAAGAGCAATGATCCGCTTGGCGTCACCCTTGCAAGTGCAGCAATTCCTTTTGTCTTTGGCACCAAAAAAGTTGAAGGCGTAAAATATGTTGACGGCGGACTCGTTGATAATTTCCCGCTTGACCCTCTGCTTGAATCTAAATGTAATATAATTCTTTCGATTGGTTTAAACAGTAAAGACGCTCCAACCGAGCCTTTAAAAGATGTATTGCAAATTAACTTTTCGCCACTTACTGATTTTGGGAGTTTTCCGAAAACTTCACTTGATTTTCACCCTGATAAAATCGAAGGTTATTATAATCAAGGCTACGCGGACGCGAAACGGCTTATTGCCTACTTACGGAAAAATAAATACTTATGGTTTTTTGGGCGAATTCGCTTAAAGAAAGGCCACCTTGTCACTTTACATAATCTTGAAGAACTTAAATTATTAACTTAACTTTCTATTTTTTGATATTGTTTACAATAAATGGCATAATATGCTTATGAAAAAGGGATTATTTCGTTTTTATAAGGTCGTGTGGAAAGATGCTTTATTAGCAATCTTTTTTATTTTATTAGAAACTGTCTTAGAAACTTTTGTGCCCTATATGTTTTCGCAAATCGTCGATGTAGGCATTGAGAATAACGATTTAAATTATATTTACTTTTGGGGAGCGATGATGATTCTTGCCGCGACCTTAAGTTTTATAATTGGCATTATTGGCGTGCGCTTTATTGCCCGCGTTGGCCAAGGCTATGGCGCGGAGCTTCGGCGGCAGCAATTTATTAAGTTACAAGAACTTGATATTGAAAAACGGAATGAATTTGCGGTATCTTCTTTAATAACCCGCCTTACAAATGATACATATACGATACAAAACGCAATTATTATTGGGATGCGTGGGTTATTTAGAGCTCCCTTTATGATTACAATGGTCTTAGTGTTAAGCTTTAGCCTCAATGCAAAGATGGCGATGATATTTGCCGTTACCTTGCCCATTGTCACAATTTTAATGCTAACAATTGTTTTTACCGTGCGCCCAATTTACGAAACGATGCAACGGCGCTTTGATGAATTAAACCGGACCTTACAAGAAAACTTCCAAGCAATCCGCGTCGTCAAAGCCTATGTTACTGAAGAAAAAGAAATTAATAAGTTTAATAAAATTAATAATGATTACCGTAAAGTCGCCACTAGTGCCTTTACTACTGTGTCCTTAAATATTCCCTTTATGCAACTTGGAGTTTACGCTACAATTGTCGGACTTTTATTTATTGGCGGTAATCTTATTAATGTCGGAGAAGCAAAAATTGGGGAGATAACGGGGTTATTAACGTATGTCTTACAATTATTAAATGCTCTATTAATGCTTGCCCAGCTTTTAATTATGTTTAGTCGTACGCTTGCCGCTAGTGCGCGGATTAAAGAATTATTAAATACTGAAAATACTTTAGTGTTCAATAATGAAAGCACACTTACAATTAATGACGGAACCATTGAAGTTAAAGATTTAAAGTTTAAGTTTCCGGATACTCCTGAAAATATTTACATATTGAATGACATCTCATTTACGTTAAGAAAGGGCGAAACCTTAGGCATTATTGGCCAAACTGGAAGTGGTAAATCGACGTTAGTCCATTTATTAGCGAGACTTTATGACATTAATGAAGGACAAATTTTACTTGACGGTCATCCTCTTATTGACTTTAAAGAAGAAGAAATCCTCAACGCAATAAACATTGTCTATCAAAATAACATGCTTTTTAGCGGTTCAATAATTGATAACTTACGGTGGGGAAACAAACTAGCGACTGATGAAGAAATCGATAAAGCTTTAAAGGCTAGTTTAAGTGATGAGATTGTAAATAAACTAAATGACGGCTTAAATAGTGAAGTTGGGCAAGCTGGCACGAATCTTTCCGGCGGCCAAAAGCAACGCCTTAGTTTAGCAAGAGCGCTACTTAAAAATCCTAAGATCTTAATCATTGATGATGCCTTAAGTGCGATAGATACAATTAATGAAGCAAAGATTCGCAGCAATTTAGCAAAGTATTATCCAAACTTATCAATTATTATGGTTAGTCAGCGCATTAGCGCGATTAAAAACGCTGATCACATTTTAGTGCTGCATGAAGGGCGGATAAATGGTGAAGGGAAGCATGAAACTTTATTAAAAACAAATGAAATCTATAAAGATATATATGACACACAACTAAAGGGGGCCGAAGTATGAGAAAAAGAAATCGTCCCCAAAATATGAAGGCGACCTTACGGCGCTTAATGAAGTATATTAATTATCAACCGTTTACTTTACTTTTCATCATGCTGCTCGTTATTTGGGCCGGTTTTGTCAATGTTTACGGCATTTATCAAATGCGGGAAGTTATTGATAAATATATTGTTAATTACGACCGTATTGGCCTAGAAAAAGCTTTAATTCGCTTAGGGTTATTCTTTCTAAGTGGTGGGGTTGTAACGCTTATTTATAATCCGTTAATGGTTCGTTATTCACAAAGAGTTATCGCTCAAATAAGAAATGATTTATTTGCCCATAGTCAAAAGCTTCCCCTTAGTTATTTTGATAATACGACCCGTGGGGAAATTATGAGTTATTTCACCAATGACGTTGATACATTAAATGAAGCTCTTAATACTGGACTTACGTCAATTGTCTTTTCCTTTGTGACTGGTGTAGGGACGATTGTATTCTTATTTTTAATTAATGTTTATTTATCGCTTATTGTTATTTTCTTTATTATCGTAATGTTTATCTTTATCTTTGCGAACAATCGTAATTTACGAAAGCATTTTAGCGATAATCAAAAAAGTGTCGCCAGTATCAATAGTTATATTGAAGAGATGATTGTCGGCTTAAAAGTAAGTGATATGTTTGCTCATCATCAAGAAGACTTAAAAGAATTTGATCGTCGTAATCACGCCTTATTTAAAAGCGGGGTTAAAGCGCACACAAGCGCGTTAGCTAAAACGCCGATTATTGTTAGTTTATCGTATTTTAATTACGCAGTAAGTGCGGTAGTGGGCGCAATCTTTGTGTTAAACGGGCTAAGTTTAGGATCTTTAAGTTCGTACTTACTTTTCGTCCGCCAAAGTTCGAACCCCTTTAATAACTTCACGACTCAACTTAATGCTTTATATAACGCCCTTGCCGGTGCGGAAAGACTTTTTGCGTTCCTTGATTTAGAAAAAGAAATTGATGAAGGAAAAATTAGTCTTGTAAGTGCGGTGGAAATCGACGGCAAAATCGAAGAAACCGAACACCCAACGAACGCCTTAGCCTGGAAAATACCTCTTGGTAACGGTGAATATAAATATAAGATCTTTAAAGGACGGGTTGATTTTATTGATGTGAGCTTTGGCTATAAAAAAGAAGAACCAGTTTTGAAAAACATTAGTTTATACGCTGATAAGGGCGAAAAGATTGCCCTCGTTGGCAGTACCGGCGCTGGTAAAACGACAATTATTAATTTAATTACGCGCTTTTATGAAATTGATAGCGGACAAATAACGTATGACGGTATCGATATAAAAGATATTAAAAAAGATGATTTACGACGCTGTGTTAGTGTTGTTATTCAAGATACACATCTTTTTAGCGGCACCATCTTTGATAATATTGCTTATCCTAGTCGCTACGCAACCATCGCCGAAGTAAAGCACGCCGCCGATGTTGCTAACGCAAGTTACTTTATCGAACGTTTACCACAAGGTTATCAAACATTACTTCATGACGACGGGGCAAATTTAAGCAGCGGAGAACGGCAACTTTTAGCGATTGCTAGGGCTGCCATCTTACAGCCCCCAGTCTTAATTTTAGACGAAGCGACAAGTTCAATTGATACCCGCAGTGAGCGCCTCATTGAAAAAGCAATGGACCAATTAATGGAAGATAAAACGGTCTTTGTCATCGCCCATCGCTTAAGCACTATTCGGAACGCAAAAGCGATAATTGTACTTGAAAAAGGTTCAATTATTGAACGGGGAAGTCATGAACAATTAATTGAAGTTCAAAAAGTTTATTATCATTTATACACTGGTCAATTTGAGTGGACATAACGCTTTTACTACCTTTATGCTAAAGCATAACGGAGTGAATACGCCCGTTTCTCATATATAATATAAGCGAAATAAAGGAGAAAATTTATGCGTATTAATTTAATTGGATTAGGAAAAATGGGGCTTAATATTGCCCTAAACATGAAAGAAAAAGGCCATGAAGTACGTGGTTACGCCCCAAGTTTAACAACGCGGGAAAAAGCCAAAGATGCGGGGATTGATGTTTATGATTCGTATCACGCTTTATTACAAAGAGAATCGAAAAAACCGTTAATCGTCTGGCTTTTAGTGCCAAATAGCATTGTCACAAGTTTATTAAAAGAAATAATCCCGCTTTTAAAACGAGGCGACATTGTTATTGATGGCGGTAATTCAAACTTTAATCGCTCGATTGAACATTACGAAATGCTTAAAGGATACGGCATTGATTTTATTGATCTTGGCACAAGTGGCGGCCAACATGGGGCGCGTTATGGCGCTAACTTAATGGCCGGGGGCGAAAAAAGAGTCATTAGTGTAATGGAACCAGTCTTTAAAGATATCGCCGCAAAAGACGGATATTTACACGTGGGAAGACCAGGTAGCGGCCACTTTGTAAAGATGGTCCATAACGGTATTGAATACGGAATGATGCAAGCAATCGGTGAAGGCTTTGGCTTTTTAAAGGCGAGTGACTTTGACTTGGATTATGCGAAAATTGCTGCGTTATGGAATCACGGTTCCATTATTGAATCGTTACTTGTGAAAAATATTGGTGACGCCTTAGCCAAAAGTCCCGAACTAGCGGAACTTGAAGGCCGGGTCGATGATAGTGGCGAAGGAATGTGGATGGTTGAAGAAGCCCTAAAAAATAAAGTGGCAATTCCGGTCATTACTCAAGCCTTATTTGCCCGCTATAAAAGTAAAGATGAAGAAAAATTTAGTGAAAAAGTAGTGGCGGCTATGCGTAATGAATTTGGAGGCCATGCGGTTTATAAAAAAGATGAGTAAACTTATTATTACGCTTTTTGGGGCTACTGGTGATTTAACGCTTAGAAAACTTTTACCAGCGCTTGAAAACATTATAAAAAAAGAAAAACACCCTGAAAATGTCACCATTTTAGCCATTGGAAGGCGAAAGTTTACGAGTGAAGACTATTTAAACTTTGTTGTTGAAAGTAAACTATTTAAAGGTGATATTAACTTATTACGTAAACATTTAATTTATGTCGAAGTTGATGCTTATGTAAGTGCAACATATGAAAACTTACAACTGCTTTATAATGGTCTAACGAAAAATAAAGATGATGTACGCACTATTTTCTATTTAGCGGTTTCCCCGGAACTATTTATTCCGATTACTGAAAACTTAAAAGCACATAAACTTATTAAAAAAGGTGATTTAAAGACAATTATCGCTTTTGAAAAACCTTTTGGGCATACGTTTGAAGATGCGTTAGCGATTAATGAATACTTAGAAAAAGAATTCCATCGTGAACAAATATATCGTGTTGATCATTACTTAGGCAAAGAAATGATTCAAAACATTATTGACTTACGCTTTTCGAACACCTTTATTAATGCGTTGTGGAGTAATAAATATATTAGTGAAGTAAAAGTGGTTGTTAGTGAAAAAGACGGTATTTTAAATCGTGGAGCCTATTATGATGAAGTCGGGGTTCTAAACGACATGGTACAAAGTCATTTATTACAAGTGCTTGCCCTTTTAATTATGGATATACCAAAGTCTTTATCGAGTAAAGATATAAGTGAGGCGAAGATTAAAGCGCTTAAAAAAGTTAAATACGATGCGGCGAATTCGCTTCTTGGCCAATATGACGGGTATCGAGGTGAAAAAGGAGTAAGTGAAGATTCACTTATTTCGACCCTTGCCTTTTTAACACTCTATGTTGAAGATAAACGTTTTGCAGGGGTCCCATTCTATTTGTTTACCGGTAAAAAGCTAGCCCACAAAGAAGCTTACATTGAAGTAATCTTTAAAGAAGCGCCGGGTAGTCATCTTTTTAAAAACCCAACTCCTAACCGCCTTATTATCGAGTTAGCGCCAGAATCGCGCATTAGCCTAGAAATAAATGGCCGCGGTATTGGAAATAATAATGAAGTAACTAAAGTAATGCTTGAACATTGCTTTACTTGCCTTTTCCCTTCAGCGGTAAAAGAAGCTTATGAAGCGTTATTTATGGAAATGAAAGATGGGCACCGCACTCTTTTCCCAAGTTGGGAAGAAGTATCAGTGTCCTGGGATATTATTTGTCAGATTCGCGACGAAAAACCCCGTTATATAATTTATGAACCGGGTTTTAATTTGGGAGGTAAAAATGAGTAGAATTTATGATGTAACGATGCTTATTAATGAAAATATGCAAGTTTATAAAAATAGAGAATCAAAAAAGCCAGTCTTTTCTGTAGCGTCCAGTGTTAATAAGGGCGACTCGACAAACGAGACCAATGTCCTTTTTAATGTTCACACTGGGACCCATGTTGATTTCCCGCGTCACATATATAACGACGGCCAAACGAGTAAAGATTTTGATATTACAACCTTTATTCGTCCGGTTAAAGTGCTTGATTTTACGTCACTTCCGGAAATGATCCGCGTGGAAGATTTAAAAAAGCATAATATTTTAGAAGGCGACTTCCTCCTTTTAAAAACGAACAATAGTTTAACAGATGAATTTGACTTTCGCTTTATCTTTTTAGAAAAAGAAGCTGCCCAATATTTAGCGAGCCTAAAAGTAAGTGGTGTCGGCATTGATGGCCTCGGCATTGAACGTGACCAAAAAGGCCATCCTAGTCATAAAGCCTTAATAGATAACAGCATTTGGATTATCGAAGGACTACGCCTTAAAGAAGTACCGGAAGGAAACTATAATATGGTTGCCTTACCCTTAAAACTTGATGACGTTGATGCTTTACCGTTAACGGTAATTTTAACGAATTAACCTTTACTTTTTATACAAAAGTAGAAAATATAGTAAAAAAGTATGAATGTTTGCTTTAAGTTATTATAACTTAAGACAATTTTTTCCAAGTGCTCTATAATTAATAACTAGTTAGGATGGTGGGGTAGGGTGAAAAAAAGAAAAAAACAAGTTAGACCGCGCTCGCTCTTTGCCTTATATAAAGGGCATGGACTAGCGATTTTTTTCGTGTTGCTCCTCGTTATTTTCCATCGCGTTACGTATTCTTTTGTGCCGCTATTTACGCAATACATTTTAAAGCACTTTGAAACAAACGGTAATGTAACAGGAGTGAACTTACCGCCCTTTCTTTTAGAGATTTTTGCCCAAGGTAAGGACATATTTCAAGTTGTTCTTTATGTTGCGATTGCTTTTTTAGGCTGGCAATTAATTCGTTTTGGCACGATGATTATTGAAAGAACACTCCAAGGACACGTTCAAGAAAAGATTGCCTTAGAGTTACGGGTTAATCTTTTTGATCATGTGCAAACACTTAGTTACCACTATCATAATAATAGTGATACCGGGGACTTAGTGCAGCGCGTTACAAGTGACGTTGAAACGACAACAGGGTTTGTTATTGTCCGTTTTATGGATGCGGTTGGACTTTTATTTACGCTTGCTAGTGGAGCGTATCAAATGTATTTTTTAAGTCCCTTATTAATGTATATTGCTTTAGCGACAATCCCGTTATACGGCATTAGTTCCTTTTTCTATTTCCGTAATGTACGGAAACTTTATGAAGAAATTGAAAATAAAGAAGCGGAAATATTAACGGTGGTCCAAGAAAACGTTCATAACACGAAAATTGTTAAAGCTTTCGCTAATGAACAATATGAAATAGACAAACTCGATGTTAAAAATAAAGCTCATAAAGAAGCTTCGATTAAAACCAATAAGATTGTTGGTTTATATTGGGGGGCGATGGACTTTGTGTCACTTAGTCAATATTTAATTATTACCATTGTTAGTGTTTTCTTAGCGCGTGAAGGCTTGATGGATATTGGGGATGCGGCTGCGGCTTTAATGCTTGTTGGGCTCCTTATTTGGCCAATCCGCGGGTTAGGACGCTTAATTAATGATTATTCAATGGCAAATGTCGCTAATAGTCGGATTAATAAAATCTTAGCCGAAGAAAGTGAATTTTTAGTTAACGGTACTTTAGAACCAAAATTAAGCGGAAAAATCGTCTTTAAAGATGTGTCCTTTAAATTCCCGGGCGCAAATGAATATGCACTTGAAAACCTTAACTTTACAATAGAAGCCGGGGAAACCGTTGCTTTTGTCGGGCGGACGGGAAGCGGGAAAACGACGATTATCAACTTACTCATGCGCATGTATGAATACGAAGGCTCGATTACGCTTGATGGTGTCGAGTTAAAAGATATTGAAAAGCATTACTTACGGAAAAATATGGGGGCAGTCTTACAAAACCCATTCCTTTATTCACGGACGATTAAAGATAATATTGCCATTACATCACGCAATGCGAAAATGGATATTATTCAAAACGCGAGTGAAATTGCGACGATCGCTAGTGATATTCAAGGGTTTGATAAAGGCTTTGATACGATGGTTGGCGAAAGAGGGACTACTTTATCTGGAGGACAAAAACAAAGAGTCGCCATCGCCCGTGTTTTAATTAGTGATAAACCAATCTTAATCTTTGATGATGCTTTAAGTGCAGTTGATAACCGGACTGATGTGTTAATTCGTCGCGCTTTAGCCGAGAAAGAAAATAAATCAACGAACATTATTATTACCCACCGCATTACAACCGCTAAAGAGGCCGATAAGATTATTGTTTTAAATAATCGCACAATTGAAGATATCGGTGTTCATGAAACGCTTGCGCATGCCGGGGGATTATATGAAAAGCTTTGGGAAATTCAAGGCAATTTAGAAGCCGAGTTTTTAGCCCTTGTCGCTAAGGAGAGTAATTAATATGGAACATTTTAATGAAGAACAAGCATTAAAAAAAGTTACCTTTAATGTTTGGCGACATATATTTAAAGTAATTTTGAAAAGTAAGAAAGAATTAATTCTTTTAATTATTTTTGCGACGATTCTTTCCTTAACCGAAGCGCTTATTATTCCGCTTAACGAATTTGCGATTACGAACCTTATTAAGACCTTTAATGAAGACGCGTTTTGGCCGTTTATTATTGCAAGTGCCCTGCAAATTACGGTGTTTGCGATTTCGGTCTACGCCTTTATTTATATTGGCTCTAAACTTGAAGCAAAAGTCCGTTATACTTTGCGCGCTGAATCATTTAAAAACTTACAAAAACTACCTTTTAGTTACTATGACACGACAAAACAAGGGTGGATTATGGCACGGATGACAAGTGATACGAATCGTTTGTCACGGATTGTCTCGTGGGGCATCCTTGATATTACGTGGTCAGTGTTCTATATGTTTTTCACCTTAATTATTCTTTTTATACGTGAATGGCGTCTCGCTTTAATTATTTTATTGATTTTACCAATCTTAATTTTAATTGCCTTCTTATTCCGTAAGAAAGTCCTTATTTTAAACCGACGTTCACGCTTCCATAATAGTCAAATTACTGGATTATTTAATGAATCATTCTTAGGGATTAAAACAACAAAAAGTTTAGCGATTGAAGATGAACTTAGTGAAGAATTTAAAAAAGAAGCAAAAACGATGAAGAAAGTAACAGTGCATGCAACCTTTGTAAGTGCCCTTTTCTCAAGTTCGCTTTTAGCAGCGTCTTACACTGTGGTCGCGGCAATTATGGTTATTGGTGCGTGGTATATTACAAACGGTAATATCGGTATGACGATTGGTACACTTTATATCTTTATTCGCGCATCGATGAACTTCTTTGAACCAGTCTTAAACTTAACCCGCTTTGTTAACGACTTACAGGTCGCGCAAGCTAGTGCGGAACGGGTTTTACAGCTTATTAACGAGAAACCAGAAATTGATGACCGCGATGACGTTAAAGACGTTTACGGTGACCTCTTTAATAAAAAGGTCGAAAACTGGGAAGATATTGTCGGTGATGTCGAATTTAAAAATGTTACCTTTTTCTATAACCCGAAAGAAGTCATTTTAAAAGATTTTAATTTAAAAGTTAAAGCCGGACAAACAGTAGCCTTAGTCGGCCATACCGGAAGCGGTAAAACAACGATTGTAAACCTTTTTGCAAGATTTTACGAACCACGGAAAGGTCACATCCTTATTGACGGTAAAGATTATAAAGACCGGAGTTTAAGTTGGCTGCATAGTCGTTTAGGTTATGTTTTACAAATGCCCGAATTATTTTCTACCTCGATCAAAGAAAACATTCGTTACGGTAATTTAAACGCTACCGATGAAGAAGTCTTTAAGGCGAGTGAAGCGGTTGGCCTTGATGAATACGTTAAAACGCTAGAAGACGGTTATGATACGTTTGTCGGTGAAGGCGGTAATTTACTTTCAGTTGGCCAAAAGCAACTCATTTCCTTTGCGCGGGCTATCTTAGCAAATCCTCGTATTTTAATCTTAGACGAAGCGACAAGTTCGATTGATAGTGAAGCGGAACATAAAATCCAAGAAGCAACGAAGACCCTTTTAAAGGGTAGAACGAGCTTTGTCGTTGCGCACCGTTTATCAACGATTGTTAATAGTGATCTTATTATTCTTTTAGACCAAGGCGAAATTAAAGAAATGGGCACTCACGCTGAACTACTTAAAAACCGTGGTCCTTACTTTGAGTTATACCGCAATCAATTCATTGCTGAGCGCAGTGAATCTTACTTTGAATAATTATTAAATTTATAATGCATATTTTATACCAACGAGCTTTTCTACTGGTAAAATAATACTGTAGGGGGGTATTGTATATGAAAAGAACCTATATTGTCGCTAAAATGATGTGTGGCGGCTGCGCTCGTGCGATTGACGCTAAGCTTAGCCGGGTTAAAGATATAAGTTATGAAATTGATGTTGAAGCAAAGACGGTTACCGTCTATTTTGCAGGAAACGTTGATGATTCCAAAGTAATTACCGCGATTCGTAATGCGGGTTATGAGGCGCACCGGCTTTAAAATGAAACAAAAATATAAAATTACCGGCATGATGTGTGCTGGTTGTGTCGCTAATGTTGAAAATAGTGTGAAAGACTTAAAAGGCATTAAAGAAGTAAACATTTCCCTTTTAACAAACTCGATGGAAGTAACATTTACCGATACAGTAAATGACCGGCTAATTATTGATGCGGTTAAGGGAAGTGGCTATGACGCTGAAGTTTTTGAAACACAAACGATTAAGGAAATAAGAGAAGAGCGCAAAGCGCATCTTAAAAGTCAATTTAATAAACTTATTATTTCAAGTACTCTCTTAGTTATTTTAATGTATGTCGCGATGGGACCGATGATTGGTTTACCGCTCCCATGGCCAAATGACTTACATTTAGTAACAATTGGGACGCAATTAGGGCTTGCTTTTATCATTGCTATTTTAAATTATCATTTCTTTGTCCGCGGTTTTAAGTCCCTTTTTAAATGGAAACCGAATATGGATGCTTTGACCGCTTTAGGGTCAAGCAGTGCTTTAATTTACGGCATTATTGCCTTTATTATTACGGCGATTAGTCTAAATAACGGAGATCACGTTAAAGCAATGGAATACGCGCATAATGTGTATATTGAAGCAAGTGCAATGATTTTAGTCTTTATTTCTATCGGTAAATATTTAGAAGAACTTGCGAAAGTGAAAACAAAAAGTAGCTTAGAAAAACTAATGGGATTAGTACCTGATAACGGCTACAAGTTAGTGGACGGAGAGTTTATCATGGTGCCGCTTAGTGAGATTGAAGTCGGCGACATCATGCGCGTTAATCCGGGCGCTAAAATACCGCTTGACGGGGAAATTATTGCAGGCTACGGTAATATTGATGAATCCGCTATTAACGGCGAAGCAGCGCCAAAATATAAAACAATCGGTGACGAAGTAATTGGCGCGACCACTAATCGGAGTGGTTCTTTTGAATTTAAAGTAACACGTACCGGTGAAGATACGATGTTAAATCAAATCATTAAGATGGTTGAAGAAGCAGCTGGTAGTAAAGCGCCGCTACAAATTCTTGCCGATAAGATTGCTGGTATCTTTGTGCCGATTATTATTGGCTTATCATTACTTGTTTTTGCTGCATGGGCGATTTTTGGCCGTAATGTTGAAGTAGCGTTTAACTTAGCAATTACCGTCCTTGTTATTAGTTGTCCGTGTGCCCTAGGACTAGCGACCCCGGTTGCCGTGATGGTCGGCACTGGTAAAGGAGCTGAACACGGTATATTAATTAAAAATGCGAAGGCGTTAGATGAATTAAATAAAGTTGATGCGGTTATTTTTGATAAAACGGGAACAATTACAACCGGTTTCCTAACTGTTAATAAAGTTACGATTGAAGACAATAAATTAAAAGAAGTAGCAGGTGTCATCATGGGTTTAGAAAGACTAAATGATCACCCCCTTGCTTTAGCGCTTATTAGTTATTTAGAAGATAAAGGTTACATTGAAGAAAAAGTTAGTGACGCTCATTATATTCCAGGACTCGGTATGGTTGGGAAATTTAAAGATGATGATTACTTAATTGGTAACGCACGCTTACTAAACGAAAATGGTGTAAAGTTTAGTGCCCCTAGTGACATTGGCACCCATATTTATGTTGCCAAAAACGGTGTCTATTTGGGAGCGTTTATTCTGCAAGATGACATTAAAGAAAGCAGTCTATTAACGATTGAAGAATTAAAAAAAGCTGGCATTAGACCAATCCTTCTTACTGGCGATAACGCGCAAAACGCTACTCATTTAGCGCAAAAGCTTGGTATTTTAGAAGTTTATAGTGAAGTATTACCAGACGAAAAAGCAAAAACCGTAGCCTTAATTCAAAGTCACGGCTTAACCGTTGCCATGGTTGGCGACGGCATCAATGACGCTCCGGCGCTTGAACAAAGTAACATTGGGATTGCCCTTGGTAGCGGCACGCAAATTGCTTTAGATAGTGCTGATATTATTTTAGTAAATGATGATCCTTATGATGTCTTAAGAGCCATCAAGTTAGCGAAAAAAGTAACGAAGACCATTAAGTGGAATTTATTTTGGGCCTTCTTTTATAACATCATTATGATACCGATGGCAGCAGGGTTATTTAACTTTGCAATCTTTAATCACTTTGTATTAAATCCGATGATTGCTAGTGCCTTAATGTCCGTTTCAAGTATCTTTGTCGTTATTAATGCCCTCTTTATAAAAAGATTAAAGATGAAAAGGGAGTAAAGTAGATGAAAGCTAATGTAAAAAAAGTAACAAGAAAACTAAACATTGCCAAAGGTCAATTAGAAGGAATTAGTAAAATGGTCGAAGAAGATGCATACTGTCTTGATATATCTAATCAACTTTTAGCAGCAATCGCCCTTTTAAAAAGTGTGAACCACGAAATCTTAAGTGCCCACTTAGAACACTGTATTTTTAATAGCAATGATGATGAAATAAAAGAAAAACTTGGGGAAATTGATGCCCTTTTAAAAAGAATCGTGTAATAAAAACCGAAATTAAGATACAATTATTAATATGAAGCATAATAAATTTATTATTTACTTTGCCGAAAGCAAACAAATGGCGGAAAGTTTAAGTTTAAAGACCGGCGTTCCGCTTTTTGAAATCGAGCTTTTAGAATATTCCTTTGGTGAATTTAGTATTAAATTACCCCCGCTACCCGAAAATGGCGATATTTATTTTTTAATTCAAGATAACGGTAAGCCTAGTGACGTCTTAATGCGGGTGATGATGACGCTTGAGACATTAGAGATTACAAAGCCTCATCGCGTTAATTTAATCGTTCCTTATTTACCCTTTAGTCGTCAAGATAAAAAGCGGGCTGATAATCGTGCAGTCGCTAGCCGGGTCGTTGCCAATATTTTAAACAATAGTTTTATAAGTAACATCTTTACTTTTGATCTCCATAATCCAGTAATTACCGAATACTTTAAGACGCCTGTTTATAATTTAACAATGCTTGATAACTTTGTCACTTATTTCCAAACCCAAGATTTAAAAAATGTCGTTATCGTTGCTCCAGATCACGGACGGTTTAACGCTGCAAAATATGTAGCGAGTGCTTTTAAAAACGCAAATTTTGTCCTCATTAACAAAGAAAGAACTTCAACGCACACTGTGGAAATTAAAAGTATTGAAGGGGATACGAAAGGTAAAATCGCACTTATCATCGAAGATATCATTGATACCGGTAATACGCTTGTTAGTGCTGTCACTGCCTTACAAGCGCAAGGGGTAAAAGAAGTCTATGTCGCTGCAACCCACGGTGTTTTTAGCCATAACGCGCTTCAAAAGATTAAGGCTCTTGGACTAAAGAAAATAATCATCACTAATACGATTAACCAAAAGGAAAATGACCCAATTTTAGAAATATTACCAATCGAAGATCATCTTGTTTCGATAATCAATCACTAAATCGGTAACACTCTTTTATAGTCTTAATTTACAACTTCAAAGATTTGTGTATAATTGAATTATATAGAAAAGGGGATTATATATGGTTTTAGGATCAGAACAAAAATATTTATGTCTACTTTGTGGAATGATTATTGATAATCCTGATTATTGCGAATATTGTGGCGCAACATCAGAAAATATTGTTCCTTATAACGAAGAATAAGTATTAATACACTTCAATAAAAACATGGATTCGTCCATGTTTTTTATTTATAATAAAAAGTAGTATAATATATACAACTAAAATGAGGTACAAATTATGAGAATTCGTTTCATTAACGCCTTAATCCTAACCATGGAAGATAATCGTCCTTTATTTAACGGTGAAATCCATGTTAAAGATGGGCGCATTGTTTATGTCGGACCAAGTCTTGATCTTGATGAACCTTTTGATCGTATTATTAACGCTGAAGGTAATCTTTTAATGCCGGGCTTTAAAAATGTGCACACACATTCGCCAATGACTTTCTTACGGAGTTACGCTGATGACTTACCACTTTTTGAGTGGCTTCATGAAGCGGTGTTTCCACTTGAAGATAAACTTCAACCAGGAGACCAATACGTTTTAGCAAAAGTAGCCTTTGCCGAATATTTAACAAGTGGGATCACTCTTTGCTTTGATATGTATTATTCGCCACTTGAAACTGCGCGTAGTGCGATTGATGTTGGCTTCCGCGCCGCCCTAGTTGGCACAGTAACCCAATATAAAGAAAGTGTTGAAGAAATGAAGGCTGCTTATCATACAATCAATAAAATGCACCCCCTTGTTTCCTATCACCTTGGGTTTCACGCTGAATATACTTCAACTCCTGAAATCTTAAAAGAACTCGCTAAAGCTGCCCACGAACTAAAAGTACCAATTTGGAGTCACATTAGTGAAACAAAACAAGAAGTTGAAGAATGTATTAAAAGACACGGCGTTACCCCGGCTGTTTATATTGATAGTTTAGGTTTATATAAATATGGTGGCGGCGGCTTCCACGGTGTCCACTTTACTGACGCGGACTTTGCCGTGTATAAAAAACGGAACTTAAGTATTGTCACAAACCCAAGCGCTAATACGAAGCTTGCAAGCGGAATTGCCCCCATTAAACGTTATTTAGATGAAGGCATTAATGTCGGGATAGGCACTGACGGCCCTGCTAGTAATAACGCCCTAGATTTCTTTAGGGAAATGTGGCTTGTAACGGGACTTGCTAAACTTCGGGAAATGGACGCTAGTGTCGTTGACGCTTATGACGTTCTTAAAATGGCAACGGTTAATGGCGCGACCCTCCTTAACATGCTTGACGCTCGTTATTTAAGTGAAGGCAGTGTCGCTGATATTATTATGATTGATTTACATCAGCCAAACATGCAACCAATTAATAATATTGAAAAAAATATTGTTTATTCTGGTAGCAAGGCAAATGTTTTAATGACGATGATTGACGGCAAAGTGCTTTATGAAAACGGACAATTTTTCCTTGATGAACCAATTGAAGAAATTTACCGTAAAGCTCAAGAAATTACTGATCGCTTAAAAAGCAAGTAGATAAAGATCCCTTCATAGACATAAAATTTGCAAATAATTTTTTTGGTGGTATAATATTTATACATCGCGGGGTAGAGCAGTGGTAGCTCGTCGGGCCCATAACCCGGAGGTCGTAGGTTCAAATCCTTCCCCCGCAACCAAAAAAATTAGCGACATCTCTCTCTAAGAGGTGTCTTTTTTTATCTCACGTTTTCCTTATTTCGAACTTTACGCTATTTTATCGTTATAAAAGATATACAAAAGTAGGAGGTGCATTTATGGCAAAACGCAATAAAAACTATAGTGCAGATTATGTACTTTATCGGGCAACAAGGAAAGTGCGACGATCAATCTTTTGGATGGTGAT
>CAYTKX010000005.1:0-21800 GCA_964438495.1 uncultured Staphylococcaceae bacterium | reverse complement strand
TAATATCATAGATATTAAGTAATTAGCGTTTTAATCACTCTAAAAGTGAAAAAAAACAAGTAAAAAAAACAATATGTATTTATTTGCTACAATAATAGGTGCAAAGGAAAAAATGCTCCAAATGAAAAATGATGAAAAATTAGTACTTGCGGTTGACTTTGGAACACAATCATTACGAGTATCTATAGTCAATCAAAAAGGCGAAATAAAAGCGATTATTAAAAATAAGTATAATGACGCTTATTTTAGTAGTGAACCAGGTTTTGCGGAACAAGATGTTAATTATTATTGGATGGAATTATGTGATGCGACTTCCAAATTAAAAGAAACGCATCCTGAATTACTAAGTAAAGTATTAGCGATGAGTGTCACCACTTTCCGTGATAGCCCGGTCTTTTTAGATGAAAACTTTAATCAAACGCGACCGATGGTTTTATGGTTAGATCAAAGACAAGCATCTTTAAAAAAGAAACTACCGTTTATTAAATCACTTCTTTTCTCTATTGTCGGGATGACGGAAACCGTTCATTTAAACATGAAAAGAACGCCGGCAATCTGGGTGCAAGAACATGAACCAGAAATATGGGAGAAAACAAAGTATTACGTTAATTTTTCAACATATATTAATTACAAACTACTTGGTAAATTAATTGATAGTGTGGCGAATCAAACTGGTCATTTTCCGATTCATTTTAAAAAAGGAAGATGGTACAAAGATCGAGCGCTTAAAAATATTTTCCAAGTTCCAAATTCAAAACTTGCGACAATTGTAAAGCAAGGAACGATTATGGGACATATTGATGAGCAAGTAAGTGCAGAAACTGGTATTCCAGTGGGGATACCCTTAATTGCCGCAGGAACTGATAAGGGCAGTGAAGCTTTAGGTACCGGTGCATATCGACGTGACATTGCTTCGATATCTTATGGTACGGCTTCTTCGATCGCGGTTGCCAATAAAAAATATATTGAACCGGAACTCTTTTTACCAGCTTATAGCGCACCGGTAGCCGGTTTATACCATATGGAAGTACAAATCTATCGTGGCTATTGGACAGTTGGATGGTTTATTCGCCAATTTGGCAGCGATGAAACATTAGAAGCACGCATTGAAACTTTAGCGACGGAGGAAGTACTTAATAAAAAGATGTTAGAAATTCCCCCTGGTTCGCAAGGCCTTGTCTTACAACCATATTGGGGACCAGGCTTAAAAAGACCAGAAGCCCGGGGGGCGATTGTCGGTTTTAGTGACTTTCACACGCGTATCCATATATATAGAGCGATTATTGAAGGCATTGCCTTTGGTCTTAAAGAAGGACTTTTAACGATCGAAAAAAGACAACATAAGAAAGTAAAAGAAATAAGAGTGTCGGGTGGAGGGTCACAAAGCGATGCAATATGTCAAATAACCGCGGATATCTTTGGCATTCCAGTTAAAAGAACCCAAACATATGAAACCGCAACGATTGGCACTGCGCTTGTCACATTTTATTACTTAGGTGAATTTGCATCATTAGAGGAAGCGACTAAAAAAATGGTGCACATTGAAAAGACATTTTATCCCAATCCTAAAAACCATAAAAAGTATAAACAAATATATAAAGATGTATACGCGAAACTTTATCCAAAACTTAAAGGAGTGTATAAGAAACTTCGCGAACATAAATAAAGATAAAGAAAAGGCCTTCCGTAAAAGAAGGCCCTTTTTGTTAATTAAAGTTTACTAATCTTCACTATTTTCTTCCGCACTGCTATCAATACCAAGGAATTGTGCGTTATATAAACTAGCGTAGAAAGCACCTGTTTTTAATAACTCATCATGGGTGCCAGTTTCAATAATACTTCCTTTATGCATCACTAAGATCTTTTTAGCGTTGCGAATTGTACTTAAACGGTGGGCAATAATAAAGGTTGTGCGATCTTTCATTATTTCATCCATTACTGATTGAATGGCAAATTCAGTCCGCGTATCGACACTACTAGTTGCTTCGTCTAAGATTAAGATTTTAGGTTTAGAAATAATAGCGCGCGCAATGGTAATTAATTGCCGTTGTCCTTGTGAAATATTTGTGCCATCTTCATTAAGAATAAATTCATATTCACCCGGTAAGGTGCTAATAAAGTGGTGAGCTTTCGCCGCTGTTGCTGCTGCGATCACTTCTTCATCTGTAGCGTCACGGTTACCGTAACGAATGTTATTTTTAATTGATCCTTTAAAGAGCCAAGTGTCTTGTAAAACCATGCCGACACTGCGTCTTAAGGCACTTCTTGAATAATCACGAATGTCGACCCCATCAAGTGTAATCGAACCATCACTTATTTCATAAAAGCGCATTATAAGGTTAACAAGGGTTGTTTTTCCAGCGCCTGTTGGTCCGACAATCGCAATCGTATCACCTGGATTAACATGTAAATCTAAGTCTTTAATTAATTCTTTATCAGGAGTGTAACTAAATTCAACACCTTTAAAGCAAAACTCTCCGACAACATTTTCGTTTGATGTTAAGGCATTTGGACGATCTTTTTCTTGTTCTTCTTGTTCTAATAGCGTAAACACTCTTTCGGCACCGGCCAGTGTTGTTTGAATGGTGTTACTAATTTGGCCGATTTGGAAAAATGGTTGCGAGAAGTTATTTAAGAAAATTAAGAAGGGGGCGAGACTAATGACATCATTAGTGACCCCAGCGACAATAAGTACACCGACAAACCCTAAGTTACTAATAAAACGCATCGACGGGAAAATAAAGGAACTAAGCCATTGCGACCAGAAGTTTGATTTTGCCATCGAGTCATTAACGGTAACAAAAGTATCGTATTGTTTTTCTTGTTGATTAAAGAGTTGCACGACTTGTAAACCGGCAAAGTTTTCTTCAACGTGGCCTTCTAGTTCTCCCGTTTTCTTTTGGAGGGTGACGAATTGACGTTGTGAGTTTTTCGTCACTAAGAATGTTACTAAGATTGAAAGTGGTAAAGTGGCTAAGGCAACTAACGCTAAACGCCAGTTAACGACAAACATTGCAATAAGGATGCCAAAAAATAGTGTTACAGAGCTTACAATCGTTGTAACTACTTGGTTTAAGGATGAGGCAATCGCGTCAACGTCATTCGTGCCAATCGATAAAAGTTCCCCATATGGATGTTTATCAAAGTAAGAAAGTGGTAAGTTATCAAACTTATCGCGAATCTTATTACGTAATTTATAAGCATAATCACCCGATATCCGAATAGCAATAAAGGTAGCAATGGTTGATAGAATTGAACTAAGGACGATAAGACCAAAGATAACTCCAAAGTCTATGAATAGTTTAGTCCAGTCTAAACCAAGGGTGGGATTCGCTAAGTCTTTAAAATAGTAACCAAAGCGTGAACTACTTTGGGAGAAAGAAGACATAATTTCCCGTAATTGGAGGGGAACAAAGATATGACCGATGTTTGCGGCCACTAATAAGATAAATATAATAAAGAGCCGAAAACGATATGGTTTAAATTCGCCAATTAAGAAACGGAGGGCTTTTTTGAAGTTTTTGGGACGCTGTAAACCGGCAGCGCCAGCGCGTCTACCACCATGTGGTCTTGCCATATTAGTTTCCTCCTTCCGTCGCTAAGGTTTTAACCATATCGCGCGATTTTTTAATTTCTTCAGGATCAAGTTGAGAGGCGACAATTTCTTGATAAACCGTGCATTTTGCAAGTAATTCAGAATGTGTTCCTAAACCAACGACGACCCCATCATCAAGTACTAAGATTTGGGTTGCGTCCATAATTGAGCTTACTCGTTGGGCGACCACAAAGATTGTTGATTCTTTAGCGTAACTTCGTAAAGCAGTTCGAAGTCTTATATCCGTTCTAAAGTCAAGCGCACTAAAAGAATCATCAAAGACATAGATTTTTGGTTTACGCACGAGAGCGCGGGCAATGGCAAGTCGTTGTTTTTGACCGCCACTAAAGTTTTTACCACCTTGTGAGACTGGGGAATCTAACCCTAATTCAAGTTTAGACACGAAGTCATAAGCTTGAGCCACTCGTAATGCTTCCCACATTTCCTCATCAGTAGCGTCTTCTTTACCAAAGCGTAAGTTATCACGAATTGTTCCGCTAAAAAGAATTGCTGTTTGCGGCACAAAACCGATTTCACTTCGTAAATCATTCATATTAAAGTTACGAATATCGTGGTCATCGATTGTAATACTACCAAGACTTACATCAAAGAATCGGGGAATTAAGTTAATAATAGAACTTTTACCTGAACCAGTGGAGCCAACGATTGCCGTTGTTGTTCCTGGTTTTGCACAAAAGCTAATGTTTTTTAATGTAGGGTGCTCAATATCACTAAAGGTAAAGGTGACATCATTAAAGTTAACGACACCCATATTAATTAATGATTTATCAAGTGGTTCGACCGGGTCTTTTATTTTTGGTCGGACACTAAGGACAGCGTTGATCCGTTTTGCACTAGCGGACGCTTGCGGGAACATAATAAAGGTAAAGCTTAACATGAGGAATGACATCATAATGTTTTGGACATACATTGATGCGGCCATTGTTTCTGAAAAAGCATTACCGTCAAACGGCATAGTTCCCGTTAACATGTTGTTTAAAATAACAAAGCCCATAAAGTAAATTGCAAAATATGCTAAGTTAAAGAATATATTAACCATTGGTTGGACAATAGCCATAATATTATTAACTTTAACGACGGTATCAGTCATTTGTTGATTTGCTTCATTAAAGAAACGTTTTTCCCGTTCTTCTTGGTTAAAGGCCCGAATTACGCGAACACCGGTTAATCCTTCACGGAATAAAAGAGTAACGTAATCGAGTCGTTCTTGAATTTGCATGAAGATCGGGGAGGCTACCACAAAAGTAAGAACCATGATAATTAAAATAATAGGTAACACTACTAAAACAATGTAAAAGTACATTGGATCAAAGTTTAATAGTTTGACCGAACCAATAATTAAAAAGATTGGTGACATGACAAAAACACGATTTATCATAAACGCAAAGTTTTGCACAACCCGTGTGTCATTTGTTACCCGCGTTAATAAACTTGCTGTGCCAAATTCGTTAATGTCGGAAAGCGAAAAGTCTTCTACGTTTTTAAACGATTCACGGCGTACAACCCGACCTAATTCAGCAACAAAATAGGAGTTTAATAAGCCTTGGCCAATGGCAAGGGCAAAAATAAGACCGGATAAGCCGACCATTATGAGCCCGATTTGGAGCATTTCATTTATTTGTGCACTTGTCGCTCCGGCAACCGGATTAATATTACTAACGACATCTTGGATATTTGAAATATAGTCGGGAAGCATAAGTTGCAATAAAGTTTGAGCGGCCACAAGGACAATAATGATGAATAGTTGCCACCATGAACGCTTCACAAGTTTATATATTTTAAACATTTAGTTCACTCCCTTCAAAAGTGGTAAATAGATATAAGAGGCTTTAAGTTTACTACTCGACACTGTTCGATTGACAATTTGTGAACTAATAAGCCCTTGGAAAACAGTTAAAACAGCTTGAAGAATCTCTTCGCTAGTTAAAATCGTAATTAGACGCCCTGCATCTTGGGCATTTTGAATGATTTCTAAAAATAGACCATTCCACATCTTTTGGAGTTTAATAACTTTTGGATTCATCGGTGTAAGTTTATCTTCGTAGGAAAAAAGGTTTAAGTAATAAGCATACATTTGATCAGTTTGTAAACTTTCTATAAAACGAGAAATAACTCCCACAAAGATTAATTCGGGTGTTGTGTCAACCGTTTTTAAACGTTCCATAGATGTCGTAAACGATGCCGCTACATAATCAACGGCAGCGTCATATAAAGCGTTAATGTTTGAAAAGTAATGATAAACAAGACTATGGCCGCATTTAGCTTCACGCGCCACAGCGGCAATTGTAATATCTGTAAAGGGGACACGCGCGAAAAGGCGAATACCAGCGTCAATAATTTGTTCGCGTCTTGTTTTTTTATTACTTTTTTTAACTTTTATAATTGCCATATGACCTCTTTACCTAGTTTTTGATTATAACACCTAAGGGGTCAAAAAACAATTAGTTAATCTTTGATTAAATATGTGAGTTCATCTTTAGTTAAACGTCGATAATGGCCAATCGGTAAATCAGCGACATTTAAACTCGCAAAAGATTCGCGGTGAAGTTTAATTACCTTTAAACCAAACGCACTAAACATTCGTTTAATTTGGTGATATTTTCCTTCGATAACGGTAACTCTAGCGACACGCGGGCTAATTATTTTTAAAGTAGCAGGCAAGGTCTTAAATTCATTGTTTATAACAAAACCATCGCGAAAATGCACTATTAAGTCTGCAAAAAGGTCATTATCCACTTCGGCAAGATACACTTTTTCAAATCCATTTTTAGGACTAATAAGGCGGTGGGTTAATTTGCCATCATTTGTTAGTATTAAAGCACCAGTGGTATCTTTATCTAAGCGCCCGACAGTATGTAATTTATACTTAATAAATTCGGGAGCGAAATCGGTAATTACCGGATGAATGTTGTCTTCATTTGCGCATATATAACCAGCAGGCTTATTGATTAAATAATATTGATATTCCTCATATTGCAAAACGCTATCATTGTAGCGCACGACATCAATTGCCGTGTCAATGTGAAAGCCCTCATTCGTTATAACTTCATCATTAACAAATATTTGGCGGTTGCGAATCAACTTTTTGACAGTCGTTCTTGTTTCACCTAAAGTTTTAGCTAAAAAGCGATCTAATCTCATACTACTTCTTCAGTTGCTTTTTTAGTTTTACGCTTACTCGCAAACCAGTTGATAACATCTTGTTCATGGCGGTCAGCGGTAACGATTATTGCCCAACTAGCAACTAATGCCCAAACTAAACCACCTAATACGTCAGTCGGATAATGGAAACCTAAATATAATCGTGAAAAGGCCATTAATGCACTAAGTAGCAAAGCAGGAACGGCGGCTTTTCGGTGATAATAAGCAACTATAAATCCAAAAAGGAAAGCCGATAGCGTATGACCAGAAACAAAAGCGTAAGAATTGGGAACAAGAAACTCATTAAACTTATTCTCCGCACCAAAAGCTGTAACGTGATTACTAAGCCATAAAGCGTCGCCCCCTAATTCAGGATGTCTAAAGGGACGCAATCTAGCGACCATATATTTAAATCCAAAGTTATTAAATCCAGCGACAAAGATTAAGGCAATAATTGTTAATATCGCTGCCTTTCTCGTCTTTTTAAAGAAAAGCATAATAATCGCGATTAAAAAGAAAATGCCAGCCCCTTCACCAGAAACAGTAAGTATCTTCATTATTTCTGTAATAAAAGGAGATTGTAAGTTTTCAATAATCCATCGTAAAACACTATATTCCCACATTGTTTATTTCCTCCTTATCTTCTTCGACTTCTTCTTCATTAGTTGCTTCTTTTTTACGATCAGAAAGACCAAGTAAAGTGTAAGAAATAACAAAACCAACAACAATCGCAACAATGGAAAGAATTAAGATAACTGGGTCAAAAGAACCGAGTTTTGCATATTCCGGCTTGATTTTGCCGTTAAAATAGGCAATGGTAATTGATCCAATAATAAACCCTAAAATTGTAAAATATGTCTTAACGCGGTTTTTGTTAAAGAAATACTTATATATTTTGGCAATGATTATTAAACCAAGTAATGACCCAAGGGCAAATAAGAATACTGCGCTTAAATCATAACCAACATGAACAAAATCAAGTTTAACAATTCTAAACATAAAATCGATCAATTGCTCATAGTATCCAAAGGCAATTAAAATAAATGTTCCCGATAACCCAGGGGAAACATGGCCGCCCATTGAAACAAAGGCAATTAAGAAAAAGAGTATTAACTGGACGACATTAATGTTTACTAAATCTGCGGACAAAGTTGTAAACCACGTAAAGGCTCCTAAAGCAAAAACAAAAAGGAAACCAAAAAGGGTTAAAAGTAAGTTTTGCCACGTAACACTACCTTTTAATGTTTTATGAAACACTCGTAATCCACCCATTGTAAGGCCTACAAAAAAGGAAATGGTAATAAATGGGAAATGTTCTAATAATAATTTGATGGGATAAAAAAGAATGCCCATGCTAATAAGGCCACCAATGGCCATGGGCACTAGTAAGGAAAGTGATTTTTTAGGATTTTTTCTAAAATCAGAAACAGCAATAATAAGGTCATCATAAACCCCGATTAATACAGCCATTGTCCCGCCACCAATTGCGGTAATTAAGGCGAAGCCAAGGAGTAATCCTTGTAAAAAACGTTTCCAGAATTGATTCATATTAAAATAATAGCACAATAAATGATATAATTTTAAAGGTAAAATCATGAAGTTATATGTAGGTTTAGGAAATCCGGGAATAAAATATAAAAACACGCGGCATAACGCAGGGTTTTTGGCGTTAGACCGTTTTGCAGAACTTGCAAAAGTTGATATTGATAAAAGTGACTTTAAAGGACTATTTACGAGCTTTAATTATGAAGGTGAGCGCATCTTCTTATTAAAACCCCAAACATTTATGAATCTTTCGGGGCAATCAGTAGTCCAAATCATGAACTTCTATAAAATAACAATTGATGAACTATATGTTATCTATGATGATATGGATCTTTCACCCGGCAATATCCGCCTTAAGGAAGAAGGCACTTCTGGTGGACAAAAAGGAATGCAAAACATTATCGAACTTTTAGGAACCAATAAATTCAAACGCATAAGAGTCGGTATTGGCAAACCACTTTATGACGGTGTTGACCATGTTTTACAAGTGCCAACCGGAGATGAAGCTGAACTTTTTAATAGCGGAATTGAAAAAGCAAGCCTTGCCCTGCGCGATATTCTTAACAATGATTTTTCGAAAGTGATGAAAAAATATAATAAAAAGGAGAAAAAGGTAGAGCCGAGTGAAGAACCACCCACAGATTAAACTATTTAATGACTTGTTTGCTAAAAACACACCCCCCCTCTTCGCAAAAGACCGGGTTTTTTTGACGTCGGAAATTATTGGCACGAGTCTTCTTGTCGCCGAAGCCTTTATTAAAAAGCCTGCTAATTACGTAATTATTACGAATAATCTGTATAACGCTCAAAAAATAATCTCGACATTACAAACTTTTATAAGTAGTGATGATATTTTATTTTATCCAAATGACGACTTACTGTTCACTGAAGTATTAACGGCGACAAAACAGCTTGAAGCACAAAGAATATTTACGCTTTTCCAATCTAGTGATAAAAAGAAACATCATATATATGTTGCAAATCTTTCAGCGGCCCTTAAACCAACCTTAGAGGTAAATCACTTTTTAAACCACACTATTAAAATCAAAGTTGGAGACGAATTAGGGATGGAACCACTTATATCTAAACTTCTACAATTTGGTTATCAAAGAGTGTCAAACGTGGAACAAACAATGCAATTTGCGGTCCGGGGTGACATTGTTGATTTATTCACAGTAAATGAAGATCATCCAACGCGGATTGAGTTTTTTGATACAACAATTGAATCAATGCGCTATTTTAATGTTGGTACTCAAACATCAATCAAACAAATTGATGAAGTAACAATTTTACCAGCGAGTGAATATATATTAAATAAAGAAGATCAACAAGATTTTTTATCGCAAATTAAAGAAAAATACAAAAAAGAAACAAGGGACTTTGAACCTACAATTAAAGAAGCGTATCTTAATAATTTAAATGAAGAGATTGAGGCTTATTTAAACGGCAACCTTTTAGCGCTTAGTAAGTATTTAATGTACCAACCGTTATTTCGTAATACTTTTCTTTCGCATATTTATAATCCTCTAATAGTCTTTGCTAACGAACCGCAGCTTTTAGCGAGTCATGAAATAGTGATGGCGCAAGCGGAACACTTTGTCTATGATCAATCACGTAAATATAAATTATTACCTAACACTAAACTATATTTGGATTATGATGAATTAACGAAGTATCCTACTTATATAACTAAAGAGTTTAGTGAAGACGGTAAGGAAAAAGAATTACGTCTTAGCCTTGCAGAGGATTTAAGAAGTAAAGAAGACTTCGCTTTTACAATAAATAGATTATATGAAGAAGGCTATACCATATACTTTTCTATTAATAATAATACGCAGCTTGAACAAGTTAAAAACTTATTAACAACAAACGGTTATAAATTTAGTCTTGATGATAAAAACGGAACAGAAAGAATTATTATCACTTTCGCGTATTTTCCACATGGATTTATTGAAAACAATAGCAAAAATGCCCTTTTTACAAGTAAAGAACTATTTAATATTGCCCGCAATGAAATGCGCTATAATGCACGATTTAAAGCAGGAAGTGTCATTCGTAGTTATGACCAACTAACGCCTGGGGATTATGTAGTGCACGAATATCACGGTATTGGTCAATACTTATCAATAGAAAGCTTATTATCTTTTGGCGTCATAAAAGATTACATTAATATTCGGTACGCAAATAACGAAGAGTTATCAATTCCCCTGGAACAAATTCACTTAATTCGTAAATATAGTGGTCGGGAAGGTGTTGCCCCTAAACTTCATAAACTAGGGGGTCAAGAATGGAAGAAAACTAAGGCCCGAATTAGTGAAAAGATTAATGATATTGCCGATAAATTAATTGAAATACAAGCCGCTCGTTATCAAACTCCTGGCTTTCCTTTTCCGGAAGATGATGAGTTTCAAAAAGAGTTCGAACTCGGTTTCCCATATGAATTAACTGATGATCAAGAAATAGCGCTTCGCGAGATTAAAAAAGATATGGAAAGTCCATTTATTATGGACCGCTTATTATCAGGTGATGTTGGTTTTGGCAAAACAGAAATCGGCTTAAGAGCCGCCTTTAAAGCAATAAGCGCTGGTAAGCAAGTGCTCTTCTTATGTCCAACCACACTACTTGCAAGACAGCATTATGAAGTGTCACTTGAACGCTTTGCTAACTTTGGAGTTAAGATTGCCATGATTTCCCGTCTTGTCAGCGCTAAAGATAAAAAAACAATTGTTGAACAATATAAGAATGGCAAAATTCATCTATTAATTGGCACGCACGCTTTATTTAATATTGACTTGGAAGATGCAAACATTGGTCTATTAATCGTTGATGAGGAACAACGCTTTGGCGTGGAACAAAAAGAGACAATCAAAAAGATGAAAACCCGCATTGATGTCTTAACTTTAAGCGCTACTCCTATTCCTAGAACATTACAAATGTCTTTAGTCGGATTACGCGGCTTAAGCCAAATTAATACTGCCCCTCAAGAAAGAATGCCAATTCAAACATATGTTATTAAACGGGATGATTACGTTGTTAAAGAATTAATTGAACGCGAATTATCAAGAAACGGACAAGTGTTTTATTTATATAACCGTATTGCCACTATTTATCATGTCGCGAATCGATTACAAAAACTCGTTAACGGGGCAAAGATTGGTGTCATTCACGGAAGAATGGATCGTAATGACATTGAAGATGTTATGACTAGTTTTTATAATAATGAAATAAATGTCTTAGTCGCTACATCAATTATTGAAAACGGAATTGATGTCCCGAATGCAAACGTCATAATCGTTGAAAACGCTGATCAATTCGGATTATCGCAACTTTATCAAATTAAAGGCCGGGTTGGGCGCGGTAATCGAATTGCCTATGCCTATCTTTTATATCAACCAGCAAAGATTATGAATGAAGATGCTAAGAAAAGATTACAAGCTATTCAAGAATTCACGGATTTAGGGAGTGGATACAAAATCGCACAACGAGATTTAGCAATTCGCGGCGCGGGTGACATTTTAGGAGCGGAGCAATCAGGCTTTATTGATAGTGTTGGGATTGATATGTATTTAAAGATGCTCCAAGATACGATAAACCAAAAGCAATACAACTTAGAAAGTGATCCAATTGAGAAAAGTATTAATATAAGTGGATTAGAAGCATATATTCCTGATTCTTTTGCGAGTAAAATTGATAAATTTGATTTGTATTTAGAAATTAAGCAAAGTAAAAAGTTAACATCACTCAAAGAAGTTGAACAAAAAGTAATGGATATGTATGGAAAACTTCCAAAATCGTTACAAATATTATTTTTGAAGCGGCAAGTGGAGTTAATGATTAATTCAAAAGTTAATTATGTAGAAGATGTTATTGATGAAGATGCGTTTATTGATGTAATACCTGGTAATGCCTTTATTAATATAAAAGGATCAGCGGTTTTGTTAAGTGATCGGCTTGGTTCTACTTTTACAAATCTGCGGTTTGTGACAATAGATGGTAAAATTAGAGTGCGAATAATGAAAAAAGGAGAGTGGTTTCAAGCATACGCAACGCTTGTACGGGCAATTGTTGCCATTGTGCGCGAAACAATAAACAAACGGAATGAGACTTGATAAATTTTTAAAATTAACACGCTTAATCAAAAGAAGAACCGTTGCAAAAAACATAAGTGCAGCCGGTAAAGTAATCGTTGATAAAAGAACGGTTAAACCATCTTATATTGTTAAGCCAGATGATGTTTTAGAGCTTTATCTTGCGGAATATATCATTATTGTTAAAGTTATCACGGTTGACGAAAAAACAATTCGAAGTAATCCCGAAGCCGGTTATAAAGTTATTGGAAAACATTTAAATGCAAATTAATCTTGATAAAAATAAAAAGTATTTGCTCGCCTGTAGTTTCGGTCCAGATTCGATGGCGCTTTTCGACTTACTAGTAAAGGGCGGCTATGATTTTGGGGTTGCCCATGTCAATTATCAAATGCGGGGCGAAGAAAGTGATGGGGAAACAAAAGCTCTCATTCAATTATTAAAAGAAAAAAATATTCGCTATTACGCAAACTATATTGATGGCAAAGAATTTATTGGTAACTTTCAAGCGCGAGCAAGAGAAGCTAGATATGACTTCTTTAAAGATGCTATGGAAGAAGGAAATTATGATATTTTACTCATTGCCCATCATAGAGATGACTTTCTAGAAACGTACTTATTGCAAAAAATGAGTAATCGGAAAAGTTTCTATCACGGAATTAAAGAAGAAGCTACGGTTAACGGTATCAAGATTATTCGTCCCCTACTACCGTATTACAAAGAAGAAATTTTAAAGTATTGCCAAAAGTACAATGTTCAATACTCAATCGATAGTTCAAATCTCGAACGGCGGTATACGAGAAATAAAATTAGGATTGATGTCCTTAATAAAATGACCCGCCATGAAAAAGAAGAACTATTTAACGACATAAAACAATTGAATAAAGCACTTTCACTTAAAAAAGAAGAGTTAGAAACATTAATTCAAAATAACAAGATAAGCATTAAATCATTTAACA
This sequence comes from uncultured Staphylococcaceae bacterium, assembly GCA_964438495.1. Lineage (GTDB taxonomy): Bacteria > Bacillota_I > Bacilli_A > RFN20 > CAG-826 > UBA1361. The sequence continues at coordinate 8,453 of CAYTKX010000005.1, read as the reverse complement.
GCCTAACCGAAGATGATCAAAATTATTTACTCTATATCATCTTTGAAAGTAAAGGTTTTGCTGAACATTACCATTCAAGTAAAGTGCGGTTAATTAAGAATAATATTAATTCAAAAAAAAATTCAACCTTCATGAAAGTTGTAAATGAGCTTTATGTTACAAAGCATGAAGATGACTTTTATTTAATCAATATTCTTGATTATAAACCTTATGAATATATTGTAAACAACGCAAAAACCATGTATTTTCCGCATTTTGACGTTTATTTTGATAAAGAAGGAGTAATTCCTCATATTAAAAAAAGCGAGTTTCCGCTCACAATAAAAAATGCAAGCATGGATGAAATATATGTTATTGACGGCAACAAGAAAAAGATCAGCCGCGTTTACATTGATATGAAAATGCCGCGCCACATTCGTCTAATTTGGCCGGTTGTTAAAAATAAAGATGGGGACATCATATATATTCCCCGTTACCGAAAAGACTATAAGCCGAAACCAACCGATTTATTTAAAATAAATCAGCTTTAAAAACGCAAGTGTTGAATAATGGCTTTATACTATGTATAATTATTTGACACGTTAGCAAAGTCTAACTTGATATTCTATGATATTTAGATAGGAGGCCTTAATGAGCAACCCAAATCCACGACAAAATCCAAGAGCAAACGCACCAAGAAGGGGTTTTAGAACACTTTTACCCTATATTTTACTTTTCGCCGTCATCGGTGTAGTAATTTGGTTAGCGTTTTTCTCAAACCCAATATCAACTAAAACCTTAACTGAAAACGGAATTATTGGTTATTTAACTGATAACGCTGGTAATCTTAAAGGCTTAACAGTTGTTACAACAGAAACAACAACCAAAATAAGCGGAGTATTAGAAAATGGCAATAAATTTGTTGTTGTCGTTAGTAATACTTTCTATGAAAACATCATTATTCCATTTCTTTATGGAGCGGATGGGTCTATAACCCCAACCTTTGATGTTAAAGTAATTAACGCTTTTGAAAGAACATTTTGGAACACGATTGGTCCAAACTTAATCTACTTAGTCTTATTTGTTGTCGTTATGATCTTCTTATATACAAGAATGGCTGGTGCTGTTAATCAGTCAAACTCCAAAGCGATGGAATTCAATCGTTCGCGCGCCCGGCTTGAAACGAATATTAAGAAAACATTTGCCGATGTTGCCGGAGCTGATGCTGAAAAGCAAGAGATGATGGAAATCGTTGATTATCTTAAAAATCCAAAGAAATACTCGCAATTTGGCGCTAAATTACCAAAAGGTATCCTTTTAGTAGGACCTCCGGGAACTGGTAAAACCTTACTTGCAAAGGCGGTTGCGGGTGAAGCGAATGTCCCATTCTATTCAATCTCTGGTTCGGACTTCGTAGAAATGTTCGTCGGTGTTGGTGCCGGACGTGTCCGTGATATGTTCCAACAAGCAAAGAAAACTGCCCCATGTTTAATCTTTATTGATGAACTTGATGCGGTTGGTCGGCAAAGAGGGGCCGGCCTCGGTGGCGGTAATGATGAACGTGAACAAACATTAAACCAATTACTTATTGAAATGGATGGCTTTGCGGATAACTCAGGCATTATGGTTATGGCAGCCACAAACCGTGATGATGTTCTTGACCCAGCCTTATTACGCGCTGGTCGTTTTGACCGTAAAATAACCGTTAGCTTACCAGACCGCGCTGGTCGTACGGCAATCTTTAAAGTACACGCCCGCGGTAAGATTATTGATAGTAGTGTTGATTTTGATGCAATTTCAAGACGGACTGTTGGTTTCTCGGGTGCGGATATTGAAAGTATCTTAAATGATGCGGCCATTTTAGCAGTCCGCGATAAAGCTGATAAAGTAATGCTTCACCATATTGATGAAGCAATTGATCGTCGTATTGCTGGACCTGCCCGTTCTAGTAAAGGCTTAAATGAGCATGAAAGAAAAGTTATTGCTTATCATGAAGCAGGCCACGCAATTATTGGTCTTAACCAACCATTTAGTGATAAAGTACAAAAAATTACAATTATTCCCCGTGGACGTACGGGTGGCCACGTCTTAATGACACCAGAAGAAGACCGCTTCTTAGTGACAAAAAATGAATTATTCTCCCGTATTGTTGGCTATCTTGGTGGTAGAACGAGTGAAGAAGTATTCTTTGAAGACGTTTCTACTGGTGCACAAAATGATATTGAAGTTGCAACAAGAATTGCCCGCTTAATGGTTACTGAATTTGGAATGTCTGATTTAGGACCAATTCAATATGAAAGAGATACGGGTAGTGTCTTCTTAGGACGTGACTATACTTCAAGCCAAAAGAACTTCTCGCAACAAGTAGCGCTTGAAATCGATAAAGAAGTACGCAAAATTATTGAAAGTGCCCACGCTAGAGCGCGGGAGTTAATTGTTGAACATCGTGAAGATTTAATCTTAATTGCCGAAACGTTACTTGATCGGGAAACAATTACGGCCGAACAAATTGATAAGCTCTTAAAAGACCGCAAGCTTGAAGAACCAAGAAAAGTAGGAATTGCTGAGGTTGTCATTGAAGAACCGGTTAAAGAAAAACCGGAAGAAAAGAAAGAATAAAACTTAAGCCGAAGCAATTCGGCTTTTTCTTACTATGTGGAAAATCGCTAATATTGAAGTAAAAGGAAAAACTATTTTAGCCCCGATGGCTGGAATTACAACATATGCATATCGTGAGTTTATGCGTTCTTTTGGTGTGCCACTTTGTTATACCGAAATGATTAGCGATAGCGGATTAGTGTTTAATAATGATATTACATATACGTATTTGCCACGCTCTGATGAAAAAAGACCAACCGCAATCCAACTTTTTGGGGGCGATGTAGATAAACTATTAGCCGCCATTACAAAGATTGAAGAACATACTGATAACTATGATTTTTTAGATTTAAACTTAGGCTGTCCCGTACCGAAGGTAACGCGTAATAACGGCGGTTCTGCATGGTTAAAGTATCCAAATGAGCTTATTTCAATGGTGGAAAAGGTTGTAAAGAAAAGCAAAAAGCCAGTGTCAGTGAAGATTCGCATTGGGTGGGATGAAAAGCAAATAAACTTTAAAGAATTAATGCCTAAACTAGAAAAAGCTGGAGTAGCGCTTATTGCGGTTCACTTACGAACAACCAAACAATTATATAGCGGACAAGCCCGTTATGACCTCGCGGAGAATTTACAAGATTTAATAAGTATTCCCCTTGTTGTAAGTGGCGATATTTATACTTTAGATGACGCGATAAATGCTTTAAAGATTACAGGAGCAAAGGCAGTGATGTTAGCCCGCGGTCAATTAGGGAATCCCTATCTTGCCACCCAGATTGAAACGTACTTTAAAGAAGGTGTACGATTACCAAATCCAACATTAGAAGATCAATTAAAGTATCTAAAAACACTAGCCCAAATGATGGTAAGTGAAAAAGGTGAGCACCACGGTATTTTAACAATGCGCGGTATTAGTCCCCACTTTCTAAAGGGTTATCCGTTTGTTAAAGAGTATCGGGTTAGACTATCACGAATGAAATCATTAGAAGAATTAGACGTCATAATTGCGGAAATAAGAGAACGCGCTTTGCTTATATAAGCAAAAAGTGATAGAATTATGACGATAAATAGGAGATATTATGCCAAGAGAATTTAGTGACCAAGAATTAGTAAGAAGAGCAAAAGCAGAGCGCTTAAGTGAACAAGGAATTGATCCGTTTGGCGAAAAGTTTGAACGGACCGATACAAGTGAATCAATTAAGGCCAAAGCTTTTGAAAAAACAAAAGAAGAATTAGAAGCTTTAGCAATACCAGTAAAAACCGCGGGCCGCATAATGTTTATTCGCATTATGGGGAAAGCAAGTTTTTTCACTATTCAAGATCAAGCGGGACAAGTGCAAGCCTTTATTAGCAAAGATAATGTCGGGGAAGAAGCATACACCCTTTTTAAAACTGCTGACTTAGGTGATATTGTCGGGGTTGAAGGAATTATTATGCGGACAAGAACGGGAGAAGTTTCCGTTAAAGTTAGTCATTATACGCATATTGTTAAAGCCTTAAAACCGTTACCGGAAAAATTCCATGGTTTACAAGATGTTGAAGAACGTTACCGTCGTCGTTACGTTGATTTAATTATGAATGAATCAAGTCGGCATGTTGCGTTAACGAGACCACGTATCATTCGGGAAATTCAACGCTTTTTAGATGATCGTGGTTTTGTCGAAGTTGAAACAAGTATGTTAAATAGTGTCCTTGGTGGGGCAACCGCTAAACCATTTGTGACACATCATAATACGTTAAATCGGGACTTTTACTTACGAATTGCCACTGAATTACCGCTAAAAAGATTATTAGTAGGCGGTATTGAACGGGTTTATGAAATTGGTCGGCTTTTCCGTAATGAAGGAATGAGCACGCGTCATAACCCAGAATTTACAACGATTGAAGCATATCAAGCCTATGCTGATTTAGAAGATATGTTTGAATTAAATGAAAGTTTATTCCGCCATCTTGCCTTAACAATCACGGGTGATACTAAATTACCGTGGGGTGATGTTGTAATTGATGTGGGCGCTCCTTTTAGAAGAGTGTCCATGGTCGAATTAGTTAAAGAAAAAGTAGGCGTCGACTTCACTAAAGTTTTAACCTTTGAAGAAGCTAAGAAACTTGCCGATAAACATGATGTTCATGTCGAGAAACATTGGACGGGTGTAGGGCATATTTTAAATGCCTTCTTTGAAGAATTTTGTGAAGAAGACTTAATTCAACCAACCTTTGTCTATGGTCATCCAATTGAAATATCTCCCCTTGCGAAAAAGAGCAAAGACCCCCGTTATACTGAACGGTTTGAACTTTTCATTAAGGCAAATGAACTTGCGAATGCCTTTACAGAATTAAATGACCCAATCGATCAATATGAACGGTTTAAAGCTCAACTTAAAGCCCGGGAATTAGGAGATGAGGAAGCAAATGAAATGGACGAAGACTTCGTCGAAGCTCTTGAATACGGAATGCCGCCAGCGGGTGGTATTGGAATCGGGATTGACCGTCTGATCATGCTCCTTACGAATAAAACATCAATCCGCGAAGTTATCTTATTCCCAACGATGCGTGATAATAAATAAAGTATTATTGTAATTATTACTAACGAGTAAGGTGACCCTTTACAAATGTTAGTAATTGTAATATAATTACAACGCTATATTACCGAGCGTAATATAACTCCATGCTATTGGAGAACAATAGCCGAAAATAGTCCAGAGGGAGGTGTGCTTATGAAAAAGTACGAAATCATGTATATTCTTCGCGCTGAATTAAGCGAGGAAGAACGTCAAGCCGAAATTGAAGGTCTCCACAAGATTATTACTGACTTAGGTGGTAATATCTTAAACGTTGATACCGAAAATTGGGGTTTACGTGATTTTGCTTATCCAATCAATGATTTACTTAAAGGATATTATGTAGTCGTTGATGTCGAAGGCGATGTGAAAGCAGTCGCAGAATTCGAACGCTTAGCAAAATTAAATAACAAAGTAATTCGTCATCTTGTTATCGCTAAATAACTATTAGGAGGAATAACAAATGGTTAATCGAGTAGTCTTAGTCGGTCGTCTTGTCCGTGATCCTGAATTACGGCGGACCCAAACAAACTTAGCAGTAACGACCTTTACTGTCGCGGTTGATAATCGCGGTAAAGATGCGGGTGCTAGTTTCTTACCAGTTGTATGCTGGAATCAAACAGCAGAATTCGTTGCTAATTATTTAAAGAAAGGGAACTTAGTCGGTGTGGACGGACGCCTACAACAACGTTCCTATGAAAATCAAGCTAAACAAAAAGTTTATGTCATCGAAATTGTAGCTGATTCAGTGCAAACACTTGAATCAATACAAGCACGTGAAGGAGGAGCCGAACAAGGCTACACTCCAGATCCGACTCCCGCTCCACAAAGTGGGGTTGATGTTTCTGATGACGATCTTCCGTTCTAGATATAAGGAGATATAAAATGTCATATAGAAAAAGTAGACCACGTAGAAAAGTTTGCTACTTCAAACAAAATAAAATTACCGAAATCGACTATAAAAATGTCGAACTCTTAAAAAGATTTATTACGCCAAATGGTAAAATTACTTCCCGGCGTGTTACCGGTACCAGTGCGAAGTATCAACGCGAACTTGCCGTTGCTATTAAAAATGCACGCTTTATGGGATTGCTCCCATTCTACGTTAGTTAATTAATTAATTTGAAAGCACAGATAGCCCCTCTACTTTGAGGGGTTATTTATTAGGTTATATGAAGAAAAATAGTGGATATTATTTTGAATTAGTGGTCGTTGTACTCGTTACCTTAATTGTATTTACCGCCCTGACAATTCCCCATCTCCAACATGGAGTTGGTTTTATTTTTCCCGTACCGTTAGCAATCTTTATTATTCGCTATCGCGTAAGAGACGGCATTATTCCATCTTTAATAATGCTCTTTTTTGCCCCAATTATTACGCATTTTTTACCAATTGGTGAAGGAAGTTGGGTGCGCGGATTATTAATGATGCTTACTGCAATAACGATTGGCTTTTTACATGGCGGATTAAGTAAATTAAAAATAAGCCATTTGCGAGAAATAGTTATTGTTATTGGTGCGGAGATGTTTTTAGCATTTTTAATGACCGCTATTTTTTATCTTATAAAAGATCCAGTATTTGATTATAGTGTGGAATTTCCCCATTATTTTGAACAGTTTGCTGCCCTTTTTAATATTAATCATGAATCAATATATGCCCAAAATGTACGGTTTATCTTTGTAAATAGTGTTATTCCATATATTATTGCACTTGCGATTGTTGAAGTTTTGTTCACCCATATCTTAATCTTTTTAGTCATTAGATATGTATTTGAATTAAAAGATGGACGACCTTTTACAGGATTATATTTTAAGATTAAAAAACCACTAGCATATCTTTATCTTTTTGGTTTAGGAGCGGCAATAGTTAGTTTGTTTTTCTTAAACCAAACGTTAAGTCAAGGTGTTTTAATTGGGATTACCGTTTTATTTAATCTTGTCTTAGGAGCGATGATTTTCTTTATTCTTCAAGGAGTAATGGTAATGATTTTACTCTTTAGAACGAGAAGAAACCGTGAACGAAGTATTATCTTGTTTATTATCGCCTTAATTTTCTCGGTCCCTTTTTCAATCTTTGGTGCCTTTAATGTGATCTTTGATTGGACTTCACGGATGATGGCGGCCGAGCAAATTGAACATTTTTAAATTTGATAAAGAAATAATCTTTAACATTAAAGATTTTTGTGTTATTTTAATAATAGGATAGTTTATGAAAAACAAGGAAAAAAGTATAGAAGAAACTAAAGAAATTATAAATGAAGAAGTTATTGAAAAAGAAGTAGTTCCTGAAAAGAGTGAAAAAACATTAAGTGAACGTTTAAGATATAACGGAAAGTATGACCTCTTGCCTGAAAAAGAATTACGGAAACAACTACGCTTTTATGAACGGCGTTTTTTATATAAGTATTCGGGTTATGTCACTGCAATTCCCGCATTATTCTTTACAATTTTGGCCTTAAAATATAATACTTTAATATCTTTAATGGTCATATTAATGGTCGCTCCTGGTATTTTATGGAGCACTTTAGGCGCACTTAAAGTGCGACGGGGCGGGGCGCTTATTGTTATTTTAATTGGCTTAGCGTTAAATGTTATCGCTCTTATTGTGGTTGCTCCTGCATTAGTTGCAGCAGTCCCAAAAATTGACGAAGTAATACGCCTTATTAGTGAATATATTCAGTCGGTCTTAGGAAATCCACCGGCGTAAATCAACAAAATTAGTGCTTTATACACGTGAAAGGTATTAAAATACCTTTTTTGTTGTATAATTACAAAAGAACAAGAGGTACTGAAATGATTAAATTAATTAATAAACTACGTAACCGAGCTATTCTCTTAGCGTTTTTTGAGATATTGCTCCTAATATTTGTAAATTTAGCCTATACGCTTAATCTTTTTAACACTCGTGCCTTTTTTACTCCTCTTGTCGTTTTCATCTTTTCAGGTTCAATCATTATTATTAACGTTCTAGCCTTTATCTTTTTAACGCTTAGCATTAACGCGGTCCGTAAAAAAACTACCTTTGAATTAGTTTCCCTTTTAGGTGGAGACGTTAAAGAAGCATATAATTTTGGTATGTTAGGCCTTGTCGTTGTTGATGATGACTTTAACGTCACGTGGGCGAGTGAACTATTTAAAGAGCGGCGCCTTAACATTATCGATAAAAACATTTTAAACTGGCGAAGTGAGCTTTATCGTCTGGTCGAACTAAGTGAAGCCCTAGCAGAAAACATTGATGACACAATAAAAATTGAAATCGAACTTCGTACTTATGAAGTTAAATATTTAAGTAAGGCCCGTATTTTCCTTTTTAAAGACGTCA